>SLRI01000525.1 GCA_007131045.1 Rhodospirillales bacterium | reverse complement strand
GCGTCGGTGGCATCGAGGCCGATGATGTCTTCGATCTGCTCCTTGATCCGGTCGGGCTCGGCCGCCGGCAGGTCGACCTTGTTGAGGACCGGGACGATCTCGTGATCGGCCTCGATCGCCTGGTATGCGTTGGCCAGGGTCTGGGCCTCGACCCCCTGGCTGGCGTCGACAAGCAGAAGTGAGCCCTCGCAGGCGCGGAGCGAGCGGCTGACCTCGTAGGCGAAGTCGACGTGGCCGGGTGTGTCGATCAGGTTGAAGAGGTAGTCGCGGCCGTTCTTCGCCTTGTAGAGCAGGCGGACGGTCTGCGCCTTGATGGTGATGCCGCGCTCGCGCTCGATGTCCATCGAATCGAGAACCTGCTCCTGCATCTCCCGGTCGGCGAGCCCGCCGCATTTCTGGATGAGGCGGTCGGCCAGGGTCGACTTGCCGTGGTCGATATGGGCGATGATGGCGAAGTTGCGGATGTGGGAGAGGTCGGTCATTCGGGGTCAGGTTTCCTCGCGCCAGGCGCGGTCGATGTCGCGGTTGCCATGAATGATGCGCAGCACGCGCATGCCGTAGCTCTTGGGTTCATAGAGGATCACATAGGGCGGGACGACGGTAGATCGCACACCTGTGCCGAATTCCGGACGACCAGCGCCCGCATGCGGTGTTTCGGCCAGCCCTGCGCAGTGGTCGACGAGGCGGCCGACGAAGGCTTTGGCAGGGGCTGCTCCAGCGGCCTCGATCAGATAGTCGCGCAGCCGTGCCAGATCGCGCCGGGCCGGCGGCGTCAGGCGGACCTCGGCTGCCATCAACGCACCGGTGCCGTCTCCGCAACCTCGGCGAAGAGCGCCTCGACGAGTTCGTCATCGAACGGAACGTCAGCCGCCTCGTCGCCGGCCCGCGCTCGGGCCACCGCCCGCTTCAGCCAGTCCAGCTTGGCCTCCTCGGCGGCCTCGTGCCATTCCATCGAATAGACCACGGCCACGGGCTTGCCGTTCTTCTCGATGGTCACCGGCGCCTTCTGCGCCTCCATGAGGAGCTCGCCGAAGTGGTTCTTGGCCTCCTTGGCCGACATCCTGCGCATCGTCGTCTCCGGATCATCCTGGAGCCTAAAGTAGCCACTTCGGCCACTTCGGGCAATCAGGCGCGGAGCACCCCGCCCAGCTGCTTTTCGACCGTGGCGACGATCTTCTTGGCCACCGGCTCGATCTCGGCCTCGGTCAGGGTGCGCTCGGGCGATTGCAGCCGGACGGCGATCGCCAGCGACCTCTTGCCGGGCTCGACCCCCTTGCCCTGATAGACGTCGAAGAGCTGGATCTCCTGGATCAGCTTCTTCTCGGCGCTCTTGACCGTCCTGACCAGCTGCTCGGCGGTCACCGCCTCGTCGAGGATGAAGGCGAAGTCGCGGTCGACCGGCGGATAGGGCCAGGGCTCGAGTGGCGGCCGGGTGCGGCCGGGCTTCTGCTTGAGCTTCGGTAGGCGGTCGAGGTCGAGCTCGAAGGCCAGCACCCGGCCATCGACGTCGAAGCTCTCCAACAGCTTCGGGTGCAGCTCACCGAACACGGCGATGCGGTTGGGGCCGAGGCCGAGCGTGCCGGCGCGGCCGGGGTGGTACCAGGCGGGAGCGTCGGCGGTGACCTGCAGGGCCTCCATGCGGGCACCGGCAGCGGTGAGCACGGCGAGCACGTCGGCCTTGATGTCGAAGACGTCGACATTGCGCTGCTCGGCCGTCCAGTGACGACCGCTGGTGGTTCCCCAGCGCAGCCCGGCCAGGGCATCGACCTGCTCGCCGGGCTGGCCGCCGAAAAAGCGGGCACCCAGCTCGAACAGCGCCCCGTCGCCGCGCTTTTTGTCCTGGTTCTTGGCCAGGGCCACGAGCAGGTTCGGCAACAGCGACGGGCGCATCACCGAGAGCTCGCTGGAGATCGGGTTCTTCAGCCGAACCGGCGCCGCGCCGTTGGAGAAGAGGGCGGCTTGCGTCTCGCCGGTGAACGACCAGGTCACCGCCTCGGTGTAGCCGAGATCGGCCACCAGCCGGCGGAGATAGCCGCGGCGGCGCTGCTCGCCGGTCAGGACCCCGGCACTCACCGCCTCGGTGCGGGTGACCGGGACCGGCGGGATGCGGTCGTAGCCGTGCAGCCGGCAGAGCTCCTCGACGATGCAGGCCGAGCTCGTCACATCGTGGCGCCAGCTCGGCGGCTGGACGATGTAGTGCTCGGGCCCGCCGTCGAGCTCGAAGCCGAGATCCTGGAGATGCTTCTCGATCGCCTCGCGCTCGAGCTGGATGCCGCCGAGCCGGGCCAGCTCCTTGACCGGGAAGGCGACCGGGGCGGGCTTTTCCGGCCCCGCACCGGCCACCACCGGCTCGGCCGCCTCGCCGCCGCAGAGCTCGAGGATGAGCCGTGTCGCGAGCTCGGCGCCGGGCAGCACCATGGCGGGATCGAGGCCGCGCTCGAAGCGGGTGCGGGCATCGCTCACCAGGTCGAGCTTGCGGCCGGTCAAGGCCGTGCGAATGGGGTCGAACAAGGCGACCTCGAGCAGCACGTCGGTCGTGGCCTCGGTCACGCCCGAATCCTCGCCGCCCATCACGCCGCCGAGCCCGTGCGGCTGGTGCGTGTCGGCGATCACCGTCATCCCGTCGTCGAGGTCGTAAACCTTGCCGTCGAGCGCGAGGAGACGCTCGCCGGCCCTCGCGAAGCGGACCGTTATATCGCCCTGGAGCTTCGCTGCATCAAAAACATGGAGTGGGCGGTTGAGATCGAACATCACGTAATTGGTGATGTCGACCAGGGCCGAGATCGGGCGCAGGCCGATCGCCTTCAGGCGGCGCTGCAGCCAGTCGGGGCTCGAACCGTTGCTCACGCCGCGGATCAGCCGGCCGACGAACATCGGGCAGGCATGCGCCTGATCCTCGGGGAAATCGAGGCGGATGGCAGGGCCTTGGCCGCGGCTCGAGACGGGCGTGAAGTCGCGCGACTTCAACCTGCCGAGGCCCGCCGCCGCAAGCTCGCGGGCGATGCCGAGGACGCCGAAGCAGTCGGCGCGATCGGGCGTGAGCGCCACCTCGAAGACCGGGCCCTCGAGCCCGAGGACTTGGGCTGCCGGCGTGCCGACGCGGGGCTCACCCGCGAGCTCGATGATCCCCTCGTGATCCTCGCCGATGCCGAGCTCGCGGGCCGAGCAGAGCATGCCCTGGCTTTCCACGCCACGGATCTTGCTCGCGGTCAGCACCGTGCCGGTCGAGGGAATGGTGCTGCCGGTGGGCGCGAAGACCCCGTAGAGGCCGGTCCGCGCGTTGGGCGCCCCGCAGACGACCTGGACCTCGCCCGTCGTCGTCTCGACCCGGCAGAGGCGGAGGCGGTCGGCATTGGGATGCTGGACCGCCTCGATCACCCGGGCGACGGAGAACGCGCCGAGCTCGCTCGTCCGGTCGTGCACCGCCTCGACCTCGAGGCCGAGGCCGGTCAGCGTCCGGGCGATCGCGTCCGGGGTCGCGTCCGTCTCGAGATGCTCCTTCAGCCAGGGCAGGGTGAACTTCATCGGGTCAGCCCCCCGAAGGTCGTGGGCAGGTCGAGCGGCACGAAGCCGTAGTGGCGAAGCCAGGCGAGATCCGCCTCGAAGAACGGGCGAAGGTCCGGCATGCCGTATTTGAGCATGGCGATGCGGTCGATCCCCATGCCGAAGGCGAAGCCCTGCCATTCGGCGGGGTCGAGGCCGACGGCGCGCAAGACGTTGGGGTGGACCATGCCGCAGCCGAGGATCTCGAGCCAGTCGCTCCCCTCGCCCACCACGATCTCCTCCTTGGTCCGCCGGCAGCCGATATCCATCTCGGCCGAGGGCTCGGTGAACGGGAAGAACGAGGGCCGGAAGCGGGCGGTGATGTCGTCGCGCTCGAAATAGGCCCGGACGAAATCGATCAGGCAGCCCTTGAGGTGGCCCATATGCGTCCGTCGGTCGATCACCAGCCCCTCGACCTGGTGGAACATCGGCGTGTGGGTGGCGTCGCTGTCGCAGCGATAGGTCCTGCCCGGGGCGATGATCCGATAGGGCGGCTTGTTCGCCATCATGTGGCGGACCTGGATGGTCGAGGTGTGGGTGCGCAGCAAGAGCGGCCGGCCGTTCTCCTCGGCCTCGAGGAAGAAGGTGTCGTGCATGTCGCGCGCCGGGTGCTCCGGCGGGAAGTTGAGTGCTGTGAAGTTGTGGAAGTCGTTCTCGATGTCCGGGCCCTCGGCGACCGCGAAGCCCATGTCGGCGAAGATCGCGGTGAGCTCGTCGGTGACCTGGCTCACCGGATGGATGCGGCCCTCGGCGCGCGGCCGGGCCGGCAGCGTGACGTCGATTCGCTCGGCGAGGAGGCGAGCGTGCAGCGCCTCGTCGGCGAGCGCGGTACGGCGCTCGGCCAGCACCTCCTCGATCTGCCGCTTGAGCTGGTTGAAGGCCTGCCCTGCCTTCGGTCGCTCCTCGGGCGGCAGGCTGCTTACACCTTTGACCAGTTCGGTCACCCGGCCCTTTTTGCCGAGCAGCTCGACCCTGAGTTGCTCCAGACGGCCCAGGTCCGGTGCCGCCTCGACAGCATCCTCGATCTCGGCTTTCAGTGCGTCGATATCCGCCAGCATCACCATCCGCCGTTCATGCGCAGTAAACGAAAAAAGGGGCCGCTCGCGACCCCCTTCTCGACATCTCGAAAGGGGCCCGGAAAAACGCCGGTCCCCTCGCGATCTCAGCTTTCGAGGGCAGCCCCGGCCTTCTCCACGAAGCCCGCAAAAGCCGCGGCGTCGTGCACCGCGATATCGGACAGAACCTTGCGGTCGAGCTCGATGCCCGCG
>SLRI01000305.1 GCA_007131045.1 Rhodospirillales bacterium | reverse complement strand
TTTCCCCTTGCGCGACCACCACCCGCCGGGCCAGGAGAGCGGGGCACGCAGGGGAGGGGATACGCCATGAACGGCGCTGAACGACTGATCGAGACGGCAGCAGGCCACGGCCTCGAGGTCTGCTTCGCCAATCCCGGCACCACCGAGATGCCGCTGGTCAACGCCCTGGATACCGCCCCCGGCCTCCGGGCCGTCCTCGGCCTGCACGAGAACGTCTGCACCGGTGCTGCCGACGGCTATGCGCGCATTGCCGAAAAGCCCGCGCTCACGCTGCTCCACCTCGGCCCCGGCTTCGCCAATGGCCTGGCCAACCTGCACAATGCCAGGCGCGCCTTCTCGCCCGTGGTCAACCTGATCGGCGAGCACGCCGGCTGGCACCTCGCCGCCGACCCGCCACTGGCGAGCGACATCGAGCTCTTGACCAAGTGGGCCGGCCGCTGGACCCGGCGCTCGGCCTCGCCCGACGGCCTCGCCCGCGACATGACCGAAGCGGTTGCTGCCGCCACCGCTGGGCGCGGCGGGGTGGCGAGCCTGATCGTCCCGCACGACCTGCAACTCGCCGAAGCCCCGGATGCGCCCCGCCTGCCGCTTCGCCCCGAGCGCTATCCGAGCCTCGATCCGAACCTGGTCGACGCTGCCGCCAGCCTCCTGGCAGGGGCAAAACGGCCGGCCTTCCTCCTCGGCGGCAACGCGCTCCATGGAGAGGGCCTGAAATCAGCCGGGCGCCTTGCTGCTGCCACCGGCGCCGTCCTCATCGGCGAGGTCGGCTTCGCCCGGATGGAGCTCGGCCGGGGCCACCCCGTCGTCCGGCGGCTGCCCTACTTCCCCGAGCAGGCGGCCGAGCTGCTGGCCGGCTTCGATGCCGTCATCGTCGCCGGCACCAGGCTCCCGGTCTCGTTCTTCGGCTATCACGACATGCCCGCCCGCTACCTCGAGGGCCGCAGCGACGTCTGCCACCTGGCGGCAGCCGAGGAGGACGCCGAAGCCGCGCTCGAGGCGCTGGCGCAGAGCCTGCCGCAACGGGCCAGCGGCGCCGCCCCGCCATCCCCCGAACCACCCGCACCAGCGGGCGAGGGGCTCGATGCCGCCGGCATCGGCAAGGTGCTGGCAGCCGGCCAGCCCGAGGGCGCGATCGTGGTGCTGACCGCGGTCAGCAGTGCCGCCCCCTACGGCCTCTATGCGCTCCAAGCCCCGCCGCACACCCAGCTCGCCCTCACCGGCGGCGCCATCGGCGAAGGCATGGCGATGGCGCTCGGCGCCGCCGTGGCCGCCCCCGACCGCCGGGTGATCAACCTCGAGGCCGACGGCAGCGGCGCCTACATGATCCAGGCGCTCTGGTCGCAGGCCCGCACCGGGGCGAAGATCACCACCATCATCTGCAGCAACCGCCGCTACCGCATCCTGGAAATCGAGCAGGAGCGGGCCCGCACCGACCCGGGCCCGATCGCCGCCGACCTCACCCGCCTCGACGACCCGGCGCTGGACTGGCCCGGCCTCGCCCGGAGCCTGGGCGTGCCCGGCGAAGTGGCCTTCGACCAGGCCGGCCTCGCCCGCGCCCTGCAAAAAGGGCTCGAGACGGAAGGGCCCTACCTGATCGAGGCCAGGATGTAGCGGTCCGCGATCGACGCAAAACCACTAGGAGAACAGAAAGGCCTGTTGCACGCTATTTTGGTTTTCCCCTGCGGCCACCTGTACTAGTCTCCGACGCGCTTTCGCTCAGCTCCTCGACGGCCAGGAAGTGCGGTTTGATGGCGGGGTCAGAACCGACAGACGGCAACGAACCGGCGGCCGCCAGCGGCCTCGCCGAGACGGCCGCGCCCTTCGTCGCCGCCACGCCCACGCCTGATCCCACGGCAGCACCCGCCCTCGTCGCCATCGGTGCCTCGGCCGGCGGGCTCGAAGCGATCGAGCGGTTCTTCGCCGCAATCGAGACACCGAGCCGGTTCGCCTTCGTCATCGTCCAGCACCTCTCGCCCGACCTGCAGAGCCTGATGGTCGAGCTCCTGGCCAAGCGCACGGCGCTCGCCATCCGCACGGTCGAGGACGGCACGACGCCCGTGGCCGATGCCATCCACCTGATCCCGCCGGACCGGACGATCACCCTCGAGGCCGGCCGCTTGCGCCTCGCCGAGCGCGACCCTCGCGCCCTCGTTCACCACCCCATCGACGAGTTCTTCGTCTCCCTCGCCACCGACCGCGGCGCCGCCGCCATCGCCATCGTCCTCTCCGGCAGCGGCAGCGACGGCAGCCGCGGGGCCCGGGCGATCCGTGCCGCCGGCGGCCGGGTGCTGGTCCAGGACCCGAAGAGCGCCACCTTCGCCAGCATGCCGCAGAGCGCCATCGAGGCCGGCTGCGACAGCGAGGTCATGACTCCGGACGCGATGGCGCAGGCCCTGCTGCAGGCGCTGCCGCGACCCGCCACGGCCCGAACCCCCACGGCCCGAACCCCCACAGGCCAAACCGGCGCCGGGCACGACCCCGAAGCCGCCGCGGTCCTGCCGCCCGGCCTCGCCGCCTGCCTCGAGCAGGCCTTCGGCATCGATGCCGCAGCCTACCGCCACGCCACCCTGCAGCACCGGGTGAACCGGCGGATGATGCTGCGCGGCTTCGACGAGCTCGACGCCTACACCGCCTTCGTCACCGACGATGCGGACGAGCAGGAAGCGCTCTACCAGGACCTCTTGATCGGCCCGACCGGCTTTTTGCGCGACGCCGCCGGCTTCGCCGCGCTCGAGCGCGAGGTCGCCCCGGCACTGGCAGCCTCCCTCGACGCCGGCGAGGCGGTCCGGATCTGGGTCCCGGCCTGCGCCACCGGCGAAGAGGCCTACGCCATCGCCATCCTGATCGTCGCGCTTTGTGACAAACCGCCCGAAAGCCTGCCGCTCTCGATCTTCGCCACCGACGTCCACCGCCGCTCGCTCGCCGTCGCCGGGGCCGGCTTCTACAGCGAGGAGGCCCTGGCCGCGATCCGCCCGGAGTGGCGCCGGCGCTACTTCTTAGGGCGCGGCAGCGGCTGGCAGGTCGACCAGGCCGTCCGCCGTACCATCACCTTCACCCCGCACGACCTGCTGCGCGAGCAGCCCTACCCTCGGCTGCAGCTGATCAGCTGCCGCAACCTTCTCGGCCGCCTCGCAGACGACCCCCGCGAGCGGCTGCTCTCGAGCTTCGCCACCAGCCTCGTGCCGGGCGGCCACCTGCTGCTCGGCGAAGGCGAGAGTGCGGCGAGCCACGGCGAAATCTTCGCCCCTCTCGACCCGACCGTGCCGCTCTACCGCAAGAAGCGCGGTGCCACTCCGCTCGAGCGCGGCAGCATGGTCGCCACCGCCCTGCCGGCCCCGGGCCCGCCGCTCACCGTTTCGCCAGGCCGCACAGCCCCCCGCGAGCGCCGCGACCAGCGCCTCACCACGGCCCAGGAGCTGCTGCTCGACCGCTACGTCCCGCCCAGCCTGCTGGTCGACGAGGCCGGCCAGGTGATCCACTGCTTCGGCGATGCCGGCGCCTACCTGCAGCCACCCCGCGGCCGGCCCAGCCTCGCCGTGCTCGACATGGTCAAGGACGCGCTCCGCGCCCCGCTGAGCTCGGCCATCAACCGCGTCAAGCGAACCGGCCGGCCGGTCACGCTGGCCCAGCTGCCGCTGACCCGCGACCCGGACGCGCCACTCCTGCCCCGCCTCGTGGTCGAGGCGCCCGGCTGCCGGCCGGATGCCCCCCGCTGCCTCCTCGTCAGCTTCGACGACCGCCGCATCACCCCCGACCCCGGGGCCGACCCCGAGGCCGACACCCCCGCTGCCAGCCTCGATTCGGCGACACTCCGCCAACTCGACGAGCTCGAACGCGAGCTGCGCTTCGGCGAGGACAGCCTGAAGGAAACCATCCACGGCCTGGAATCGACCAACGCCGAGCTCGCCGCCCGCAACCGCGAGCTCGAATCCGCCGAGGCTGCGGCCCAAGCCGGCCTCGAAGCCCTGCGCACCGCCGGGCTCGAGCAGCAACGGCGAATCGACATCCTGCTGAAGCTCGGCCAGGAGCTCGAGCGGCTGGTCGACGCCACCGGCCTCGCAGCCCTGCTCCTCGACCCGGACCTCAGGATCCGCCGCTTCACCCCGGCCGCCACCCGCTACTTCAACCTCCTGCCGCAAGACATCGGCCGCCCGCTCGGCCACGTCACCCACCAGCTCGCCGCCGCCGACATCGTGGCCCTGCTCCAGGCGACCACCACCAGCGACACCACCACCCACGACCTCGAGACCACCGACGGCAACCCCGTCCGCCTCAGCATCAGCCCGCTCAGGAGCCTCGGCCACGACCCCGCCGGCATTGCGCTCGCCATCCACCCCCGCGACCCCGCCGCACCCCGGCAGCCCTTTCCCGATCCGCCGCCGCCGCCTAGTTAGCCCTGGGACCAGCCGATCGCCCGGCCAGGGTGCCAGGCAGGGCGAGAGAGAGGACCAGGCAGCCATGCAACGCAGACTGATCGTCGGCATCACCGGCGCCTCGGGCGTCGTCTACGGCCAACGCCTGCTCCAGGCGCTCCGACACCTGGAGATCGAAACCCACCTGGTCTTGAGCAAATCCGCAGCCCTCACCATCACCTACGAGCTCGACCAACCCGTCGAGGCGATCAAGGCGCTGGCCAGCAAAACCCACCCCATCGCCGACATCGGCGCCTCGATCGCCTCGGGCTCCTTCAAGACCGACGGCATGATCATCGCCCCCTGCTCGATGCATACCCTGGCCGCCATCGCCACCGGCGTCTGCGACAACCTCCTCACCCGCGCCGCCGACGTGACGCTCAAGGAACGCCGCCGCCTCGTCCT
>SLRI01000138.1 GCA_007131045.1 Rhodospirillales bacterium | reverse complement strand
TCGGCGGCATCGACATACTGGTCTGCAACGCCGGGATCGCCGGGCCCTCGGCCAAGCTCTGGGAGTACCCGAACGACGAGTGGCAGGCGGTGATCGACATCGACCTGACCGGCGTCTTCTACTGCCTGAAGGCCGTCGTCCCCGGCATGATCGCCCAGAATTACGGCCGCATCGTCTCGACCGCGTCCATCGCCGGCAAGGAGGGCAACCCCAATGCCAGCCCCTACAGCGCCGCCAAGGCCGGGGTGATCGCGCTCACAAAGTCCCTGGGCAAGGAGCTGGCCGGCTACGACATCGCGGTCAACTGCATCACACCGGCCGCCGCCAAGACTCGGATCTTCGATCAGATCAGCCAGGAGCACATCGACTACATGCTGCAGAAGATCCCGCGCGGCCGGTTCTTGATGGTCGAGGAGGCCGCGGCGATGGTGGCGTGGCTGGTCTCGGCCGAGAACTCGTTCACGACGGGCGCGGTCTTCGACCTGTCGGGCGGCCGTGCCACCTATTGAAACCGAGCGGCCATTGGCCCCAAGGGTGCGCATCGATCATCTGAAGTCTGGACAGGTGGCCCACCCCGGCCAACATATGATGCATGGCTGACCGCAAGGACATCACCGAGCGTAGCGATGACGCTGTCGACGCTTTCGTCGAGGCGTTGCGCACCACGCCGTCACCCGGCACGGGCGGCGGTCGCGGCCGCTTGATCTTCGCGCTCGATGCCACGGCCAGCCGCAAGCCGACCTGGGACCGGGCCTGCTCGGTGCAGGGCGAGATGTTCATGGAGGCCGACCGCCTCGGCGGGCTCGATGTCCAGCTCGTCTTCTATCGCGGGTTCGAGGAGTGCAAGTCGAGCCGCTGGGTCGGCCAGGCCAAGGACCTCGTCAATCTGATGGTCAGGGTCGACTGTCGCGCCGGGCGGACGCAAATCCACCGGGTGCTGCGCCACGCCATCAACGAGACCAAGAAGCGCCGGGTGCATGCCGTGATCTTCATCGGTGACGCCTGCGAGGAACCGGTCGACACGCTGGGTGACCTCGCCGGCCAGCTGGGCCTTCTGGGCGTCAAGGCGTTCGTCTTCCACGAGGGCTCGGACCCGACGGCAGCCTATGCCTTTCAGGAGATCGCGCGGCTCACGGGTGGCGCCGCCTGCCGCTTCGATGCCAGCGCACCGGCCGAACTCCGCGCCCTGTTGCGCGCGGTTGCCGCCTACGCCTCGGGCGGGCAGAAGGCCCTTTCGGATTATGCCAAGCGGGAGGGCGGTGCGGTTCGGCTCCTCGAGCAGCAGACCCGTCGGGGCTGATGGCGTACTTCTTCCTCGGCCTGTTCACGCTCGGTCTGTTGATCCTGCTCGCCCGCTGGTACGCCAAGGCGAGCACCCACGATCTCGTCCAGGGGGCGCGGACATTCGTCGCCGTGTTCTCGGCCCTGGCCAGCACCGGCCTGCTCTTTGCCGGGCGGTTCGGGCTCGCCTTCATCACCATCGTTGCCACCATCATGGCGATCCGCGCCATCCGCCAAGGGGCGCGCGGCGCCGATCCGATGGACGGCAGCGGCCCGGCGAGCGATCCGGTCGAGGTGGAGACGGATCTTTTGCGGATGCGCCTCGATCGGGCGACCGGTGACGTCACCGGTGCGGTCAAGACCGGCGATTTTGCCGGCCGTGATCTCGGCAGCCTCGATCGCAACGATCTTCTGGAGCTCTTGGCCGAGGCGCAGGGCCTCGACGCGCAGAGTGCCAGCCTGCTCGAGGCCTATCTCGATCGGCGGTTCCCCGACTGGCGCGAGCCGGAGAGGAGCAGTGGCGGTGGCTGGGGCCGGCGGCGCGAAAACTCCGGCGGTGGCGGGCGAGACCGGGCGCGCGGCAGCGACGAGATGGACGAGAGGGAAGCGCTCGAAGTCTTGGGCCTGGAGAGCGGTGCGGCACCGGAGGAGATCAAGCAGGCGCATCGTCGGTTGATGGCCAAGCTGCACCCGGACAGCGGCGGCACCACTTTTCTCGCGACTCAAATCAACCGGGCCAAGGACATTCTTCTCGGCAAGGTCGGCTCCAAGCGCCGTTGAGCGGATCGATGGCGGCCGCAGTAACGCGGCTGAAAAATGCGACGGCTGTTTAGTCACCATTAAGGTTTCCATGGCAGGCTCTGCGGCGTCGGGTCACGACGAGGCTCTTGCAGCGCAACACGACGCATGCCTAAAAGACACTCGATCGATACCAGTGGATGCCGAGCGCGGCCGGCGGTCGAGCCGCGAGGAGTATAGATGAAGCCTGTTAGGAAGGTCGTGTTCCCGGTCGCCGGGCTCGGGACTCGGATGTTGCCCGCCACCAAGGTGCTGCCGAAGGAGATGCTGCCGGTCGTCGACAAGCCGATCATCCAGTATGCGCTGGAGGAGGCGGCGGCTGCCGGCTGCGAGGAGTTCATTTTCGTCACCGGCCGCGGCAAGGCCATGATCGAGGACCATTTCGACCGGGCGGTCGAGCTGTTCGAGGCGTTGAGTGCCAAGGGCAAGGACGCCCAGCTCGACGAGCTCACAGCCGAGGTGCCCAAGGCCGGCCGGGTAATCTACACCCGCCAGCAGGAGGCCAAGGGGCTCGGCCACGCGGTCTGGTGTGCGCGCCAGCTGATCCAGGACGAGCCCTTCGCCGTCGTCCTGGTCGACGACCTGATCCACAGCAAGGTGCCCTGTCTGCAGCAGATGATCGAGGCGCAGCAAGAGACCGGCGGCAATCTCGTGGCCGTGATGGAGGTGCCGAAGGAGCACACCGCGCGGTACGGCATCGTCGAGCCGGGGGCCGAGGAGGGTCGGCTGGTCGAGGTCAAGAGCCTGGTGGAAAAGCCCGATCTGGCGGTCGCACCCTCGCGCTACGCGGTGATCGGCCGCTACATTCTCGATTCTGGGGTCTTCGCCCATCTCGACCGCCACGAGGTCGGCGCCGGTGGCGAGATCCAGCTCACCGACGCGATGCAGCGGCTGATCGGCAGCCAGCCCTTCCACGGCTTCCGCTTCGAGGGCCAGCGCTACGATTGCGGCGACAAGCTCGGCTATCTCGAGGCGATCGTGGCGACGGCACTCGCCCGCCCCGACCTCGCCGACGATTTCCGCGCTGTCCTCGAGCGCTATCGGGGCTGAGCAAGCGACGGCCGTTACCAAGATTCGTCATCAGCCGACGCCGACGCCGACGGCGGTTCGTCGGTCCACTGGAGAGCAAGCATGCGTATCGCCATGATCGGCACCGGTTATGTCGGCCTCGTCTCCGGGGCCTGCTTCGCCGAGTTCGGCGTCGACGTGGTCTGCGTCGACAAGGACCAGACGAAGATCGAGCGGCTCGAGCGGGGCGAGATCCCGATTTTCGAGCCCGGCCTCGATGCGCTGGTCGAGCGCCACGCCGGCGCCGGCCGGCTCACCTTCACGACCGATCTGAGTGCGGCAGTGAAGAGTGCCGATGCAGTCTTCATCGCCGTCGGCACGCCGACCCGGCGGGGCGACGGGCATGCCGATCTCACCTACGTCTTCGCCGCCGCCGAGGAGATCGCCGACGCACTGGAGAAGCCGACCCTGGTGGTGACCAAGTCGACCGTCCCGGTCGGCACCGGCCGGCGGCTGCAGCGGCTGTTCAAGAGCAAGCGCCCGGACCTCGAGATCGACGTCGCCTCCAACCCGGAATTCCTACGCGAGGGCTCGGCGATCGAGGACTTCCTCCGCCCCGACCGGGTGGTCTGCGGGATCGAGACCGAGCGGGCCAGGGACATCATGAGCCAAGCCTACCGCCCGCTGAACCTGATCGAGACGCCGATCATGTTCACCACGCTCGAGACGGCCGAACTCGTCAAGTACGCGACCAACAGCTTTTTGGCGACGAAGATCACCTTCATCAACGAGATGGCCGATCTCTGCGAGAAGGTGGGCGCGGATGTCCAGCAGGTGGCCAAGGGCATGGGCCTCGACGGCCGAATCGGCCGCAAGTTCCTGCATGCAGGCCCAGGCTATGGCGGCTCCTGCTTTCCCAAGGACACGCTGGCGCTGCTGCGCACCGGCGAGCAGTACGACAGCCACCTGCGGATCGTCGAGGCGGTGGTCAACGTCAACGAGCACAGGAAGCGCCGGATGGTCCGCAAGATCGTCGATGCCATGGGCGGGCAGATCGCCGGCAAGACGGTCGGGGTCCTGGGCGTCACCTTCAAGCCCAATACCGACGACATGCGCGACAGCCCGAGCCTCGTCATCCTGCCCGCACTCAGGGCGGAAGGGGCCAAGGTCCGCGCCTTCGACCCGGAGGGCATGACGGAGGCGGCCAAGCTCTTGCCCGAGATCGAGTGGTGCGACGGGCCCTACGGTCCGGCAGCCGGTGCCGATGCGCTCGTCGTCTTGACCGAGTGGAACGTCTTTCGCGGCCTCGACCTCGACCGGCTCAAGCGGGAGATGCACACCCCGCTCCTGATCGATCTGCGCAACATCTTCGATCCGGAGCAGGTCGCCCTCGCCGGCTTCGCCTATACCGGCATCGGCCGGGCAGCGACCCCGGCCGCCATCTGAGCGCAAAGCCAGAAGAGGCGACACCCCTTGAGCCAGGCGCACGTCTTCGATCCCACGATCCTGCGCGAGTACGACATCCGCGGCATCGTCGGTGAAACCCTGCACGCAGCGGATGCCTCGGCCATCGGTCGGGCCTTCGGCACGATCGTCCGGCGCGAGCCCGGCGATGGCCCCGGGCGACGTCGGGTGGCGCTGGCGCGCGACGGCCGGCTGAGCTCGCCGGAGCTCGCGGCCGCACTCGCAGATGGCCTCACGGCGAGCGGCGTCGACGTGCTCGATATCGGC
>SLRI01000297.1 GCA_007131045.1 Rhodospirillales bacterium | reverse complement strand
AGATCCCGGGCGGCCGTGCCGCTGGCCCAGCGGGCGAGCTCCTTGCCCATCGCCGTCGCCATCGCCACGCCGCGGCCGTTGTAGCCGGTTGCGGTGGCGATGCCGGGCTCGATCTCGTGCAGGTGCGGCAGGTGGTCGGTGGTCAGGGCGACGAAGCCGCCCCAGTGGTGTTGCCACTCGATGTCGCCGAGCTGTGGAAAGAGCTCGACCGTCACCCGGCGCAGATCGGCCTGCCGCGCGAGGACCCCGCGCTCGCCGAAGGCGCCGCGGCCGCCCATCAAAAAGCGCCCTTCGGCGTCGAGGCGGAAATAGAGCAGGAGGCGGCGCGTATCGGAGACGACCTGGCCCTCGGGCAGGATCGAGCGGCGGAGGTTGGCCGAAAGCGGCCGGGTCGCGACCTGCACCGAGCGGACCGGGACGACCGAGCGGCGCAGCGGCTCGATCAGCCCGTCGGCATGAGCGTTGGTGCCGATGACGATCCGCCCGGTGCGCACCACGCCGCTGGCGGTGCGGACCAGGAAGCCATGGCCGGAGCGGTCGATCGCCGTGACCCGGCTCTGGCCGCAGACAACGGCACCGGCGCGGATCGCGGCTGCCGCCAGACCGAGCGCGTAGTTCAAGGGATGCAGCGCACCGCCGCGCCGATCGACGAGGCCGCCGACGTAGCGCTCGCTGCCGATCAGTTCCCCGACCGAGGCGCGATCGAGTACCTCGACCGGGGCACCGCGGCCCGCCCAGTCGGCCGCGCGGCGCTCGACCGCAGCGAGCCCGGCCGCATCGTGGGCCGCCTGGATCCAGCCTTGGCGCCTGGCATCGCAGTCGATCCCGTGCCGCTCGATCAACTGAAAGACCAGATCGGCCGCACCGCCGACCATGGCGATCAGCCGCTCGGCCTGCTCGGCGCCGAACAGCGCCTCGAGCTCTTCCGGGTCGTGCTTGAGCCCCGGGATCACCTGCCCGCCGTTCCGCCCCGAGGCCCCCCAGCCCGGCGATTCCGCCTCGAGAACGACGACCGAGACGCCGGCCTCGGCCAGGTGCAGCGCGGTCGAGAGCCCGGTGAACCCGCCGCCGATCACCACGACGTCAGCTGCCGCCTCACCATCGAGCGGCGGCGTCGAGGGCGCCGGCCCGGCGGTCGCGGTCCAGAGCGAGCGTGCCACGGCGGGCATCTCGTTGGCGATCACGGGGGCGGGGCAGGGATCGGGCAAGGCGGGTCCGTCAGCGGCTCAGCGACTGGCGGTATTTCTCCGCGTCCCAGCCCAGGAGCGCTGCTTCCTGCTCGGGGGTCAAGCTCACCAGCTCGGCACCTTCGGGCACGCGGGCCAGGACCAGGGCCAGGCAGAGTGCGAGCTCGTCGGCGGCGGGGGGTGCGTCTTCGGGCAGGTAGGCGCCGGCGGCGGGCTCCAGGGTCAGGTTCTGGCCGGGTTTCCGGGTTTCGGGGGTGGCGGCGGCGGGACCGAGGAAGATGACGTGGTCGGGGTAGTAGGAGCCGGCGGTGGCGATCGATCGGAGATCGGCGTCGTCGGCGAGTGCGTGGACGATGGCGTGCTTCACCGGGCGCAGGCCGGGGCGCGGCGGGGCCTGCCTCGCTTCGAGAGCCCGGGCCGGGGCGTCGAGGCGGCGTTCGACCTCGCAGACGAGCTCGGCCGTGGCTTCGAGATCGTCGCCGGCGACGACCAGGCCGTGATTGCCCATGACGACGATGTCGATCGGGCGGCTGTCGATGGCCCCCTTGATGGCGCGGGTCAGCGGCAGGCCGGGGAAGGTGTAGGGGACCCAGGCCCAGCTCAGGCCCTTCAGGCGCCGGGCGAGCTGGGTCTCGGCGTCGGCCCGGATCGCGATGGCGATGGTGCGGACGGAGTGGGTGTGGATGACGTAGCGGTGCGGCAGCAGGGCGTGCAGGCTGGTCTCGATCGAGGGCCTGAGCCCGGCCGGGTTGCCGTCCTGGATGGTCGCGGCCTTGACGTCGTCCTCGCTGCCGGCGTCGATGGCGTCCAGCACCTTGGCCACGTCGACCGGTACGAAGAGATCGCGGTTCAGGGCATCGGCGAGCCAGAGGCCCGAGGCCTTGACCCAGAGGGTGCCGTTCTCCTTGACCGAGGTGTTGCCGCCGGCGGCCTGGACCTGTTCGGGGTCGCGGCCGATCTGGGCGGAGTAGCGGGCGAGGGCTTGGAGGTCAGACACGGGCGAGGCCTTTGCGGGCGAGGAGGGCTGTGCCGTAGGCGGCATCTGTACTGATGGTGGCTGCCATGGTCACGCCCAGATGGCGGGCGCGGATGCGTGTCCAGGCCGGATTGCCGGCGCCACCGCCGACGCTCCTGACGCTGGCCAGCCTCGGTGCGCCCAACTCGTGCAGGCGCGTGTAGGCCAGGGCCTCGATCCGGGCGATCCCTTCGAGCAGCGCCTGCAGAAAGCGGGCGCGGTCCTCGGGGATGTCGGCGGGTGCGAAGCGCATCGCGGGATCGGCCACGGGAAACCGCTCGCCGGTGCCGGGCAGCGGGTGCCAGCCGAGATCGACGGGCGTGTCCGGGTCGAGCTCGGGCGTCAGCGCCTCGATCTCTTCGGTGGTGAAAAAGCGGAGCAGGGCGCCGCCGCCGCTGTTCGAGGCGCCGCCGGCGAGCCAGTGGCCCAGGAGCTTGTGGCTGTAGATGCCGTACTCCGGGGCGAAGATCGGCCGGTCGGAGAGCAGCTTGATGGTCAGCGTGGTGCCGAGTGCGGTGACCCCGTCGCCCGGCGCATCCGCACCGGTGGCGAGGAAAGAGGCGCAGCCGTCGGTGGTGCCGGCGACGACCACCGCTCCTGCGAGTGGCCCCGAGGCGACGGGCCCTAGAGCAGTGCCGGGCTCGACCACGTCGGGCAACAGCCGCCGGTCGATGCCGAACCGGTCGAGCCAGTCGGGCCAAGTTCTGGCCACCGGGTCCCAACCGAGCTTCAAGGCGTTGTTGTCGTCGCTCACCCCCAAGCGGCCGGTGAGCCGGGCAGCCAGCCAGTCGGCCTGGTGCAGGGCGAAGGCCGCCTCCGGATGACGCTCCTGCAGGAGCAGCAGCCGGGCGGCGGGCGATGTGGCGCCGTGCGCGGCACTTTCCGGCGGGGCGAGGTCGGCGATCGGTCCGGCCAGATGGGCGGCGCTGCTGTCGTTGTAGAGCAGCGCCGGACCGCAGGGCCGAGCGTCGGCATCGGTGAGCAGCAAGCTGCCCGAGGTGCCGTCGACGGCGACGGCCGCGACCGGGCCCGTGGCAGCCAGCTCGGCAACGACCGCATCCATGGCGGATGCCCAAAGGGCGGGGTCTGCGGTGCCGGCGGCAAAGGGGCGATGCGCCTCGGCGATCACCGTGCCCTCGGCGTCGACCACCACCCCTCGCAGGCCCGAGGTGCCGCAATCGATGCCGAGGGTGTGGCGGTCAGACACGGGCGGCCTCCACCTTCTGCCCCTCGCACCACAATTCGAAGCTGCGGCGCTCGGCGGGCGTCAGATGCAGGTAGTGCTTGGTCCGCCGTTCCAGGATGTCGTCGGCGGTCTCGGCCCATTCTGTCCGGCGCAGATAGGCGACCTCGCGCTCGTAGAGCAGCCCGCCGAAGTGGCGGCCGAGATCCGTTAGAGATGCGGCACCGTCGAGCAGGCGCTCGGCGCGGCTGCCGTAGAGTCGGGCATAGTGGTGGGCGAGATCGTTCGGCAGCCATGGGTGGCGGCGCTGCAGATCGGCGAGATAGCGGTCGAAATCGGCGTCCGGGATATCGCCGCCGGGCAGCGGCGCCCTTGCCGTCCAGGGCTTCTTCATCTGCGGGAGGAACGGCCCGAGCTTGTCGAGCGCATGCTCGGCGAGCTTGCGGTAGGTCGTGATCTTGCCACCGAAGACGGAGAGCAGCGGCGCGCGGTCGGCGGTCGGGGTCTCGGGCTCGACGTCGAAGACGTAGTCGCGGGTGACGGCCGAGGGGTTCTCGGCGTCGTCGTCGTAGAGCGGCCGCACGCCCGAGAAGCGGGCGAGGACGTCGTCGGGTCCGAGCTCGACCTCGAAATAGCGGTTCAGCACAGCGAGCAGGTAGTCGATCTCGGCCTCCTCGACCCGGACATCGGCCGGATCGCCCTCGACCGGGATATCGGTCGTGCCGATCAGCGCCTTGGTGCCCTCGTAGGGGTTGACGAAAATCACCCGCTTGTCGGTGTGCTGCAAGAGATAGGCGTGGTCGCCCTCCCAGAACTTCCGGATGACGATGTGGCTGCCCTTGACCAGCCGGACGTGGCGGCGGCTGTTGACCCCGGCGACCCGGCCCAGGACCTCTTCGACCCAGGGCCCGGCAGCGTTGACGAGGCAGCGGGCGCGGACGGTGCGGCTGCGGCCGCTGCGGCGGTCCTCGAGCTCGACCCGCCAGTGGTCGCCTTCGCGCCGGGCACTGTGGCAGGCCGTCCGGGTCAGCACCTCGGCGCCGCGCTCGGCGGCATCGAGCGCGTTGAGGATGACCAGGCGCGAATCGTCGACCCAGCAATCGGAGTACTCGAAGGCCCGCTTGAACTGAGGCTTCACCGGCGCGCCTTCCGAATCGCGGTGCAGATCGAGGCTGCGGGTCGGCGGCAGGCGCTTCCTGCCGCCCAGGTGGTCGTAGAGGAAGAGCCCTAAGCGAATGAGCCAGGCCGGGCGCTGCTCGGGGCTGTGCGGCAGGACGAAGCGCATCGGCCAGATGATGTGCGGGGCGGCCTCGAGCAGCACCTCGCGCTCGATCAAGGCCTCGCGGACCAGGCGGAACTCGTAGTATTCGAGATAGCGCAAGCCGCCGTGCACCAGCTTGCCGGAACGCGAGGAGGTGCCCCAGGCGAGGTCCTCCATCTCGCACAAGGT
>SLRI01000080.1 GCA_007131045.1 Rhodospirillales bacterium | reverse complement strand
GCGGCGTCGGCGTAGACGGCGGGGCTGGTGCAGACCAGCATCGCGGTCCGGTGATGGCGGACGTGGCCGTCCACGAGATCGGCCACGCGCTGCATCTCGACCAGCGAGAGCTGCGGGGCGGCGAAGACGACGACGTCGACGGGATCGCCCCGCTGCCCGTAGCTCGAGGTCAGCTCTGCCAAGTCCGCCCGGGTGATCTCTCGCACCGCGAGGCCTGTGCCGCCCACGGCGTCGAGCGTCGGCGCTTCGGGCGTGATGCCGACCAGGTGGAAGAGTGGGGTCGAGCCGAAGCTCGCCATCGCCGCCCCCAGATGCTTGAGCGCGTCCGAGCCCGGGGCCTCCTCGATCCCCTCGATCACCGGCACCTCCCAGTAGGAGCCGGCGAGCCGGCCGATGATCGCCCCCAGCACCCCCCACTCGGTCAGGCCCCGCGGCTGGTGGCGGACGACGAAGCGCCTGGTCGCCCGGCGGTTCTCGTCGAGGTGCAGACCATAGCGCGGGGTGCGGCCGGTGAGCCCCGCCGCCAGCGCCGAAGGGCCGCCCTCGAAGTTGGAGCGCGCCCCGCAGACGCTGTTGGAATAGATCACCACGCCGGTGTCGCCGTAGGCCAGGTGCTCGCCCATCACCGGCGGCATGATGGTCTGGTAGTTGATGCAGGTGTCGGTCATCAGGATGCCGAGCCGGGTCAATGCTGCGATCGTGCGCCGCTCGAGCTCGGCCATCTCCTCGGTCTGGCCGAGCGGGTGGTAGTAGGCCAGATCGACGCCGCGCGGGTCGGTGATCATCGGTACGGCGACCCGGCGCTCGGCCGCGGGATGGCTGGCCAAACCCTCGAGAAAGCGCACCCCGGCCAGGCCCACCGATTCCGGGTCGACCATCATGTGCGCCTGCGCCACGGGCACGAAATCCGGGGCATCGAACATCGCGCCCACCTGCAGCATGTGCTCCATGGCCCAGCGCCGGGGCTCGCCCAGTTCGCCCTGCAGCATGGCGCGCTCTTCCTCGGTCAGCCGCATCGCCGTCCCTTTGCTGCAGCGAACGTCCACATGACGGCGGGACCGTCCCCGGCGTCGCGTGAGCTGGATCATATTCGACATCTCCGAGCGTCCAAGCTCGAATTATTCGCCGACATATTCCGCTGGATGATAGCGAGCAAACTTGACCGTTTGCCCGCATCAACACATCCTGAGCATCAGAAACTCTGCGATCCACGCCACGTGGGCGTCAAAATACTCGGCGGATCATCAGGACCGAAGAGCGGGAGAGGCCATGGACGAGAGCGCAAAGCACAAGAAGTTCCGGCGGCTTGCCGAAAGCCGCACGAACAAGGCGCTGGACGCCATCGGACGTATTGCCAACCTCTCGAACAGGTCGCTCTACGAGTGGGACGAAGCCGAGGTCGAGAAGGTGGTCGGGGCCCTGAAGGACGCCGTCTCCGAGGTGGAGGCGCGCTTCGCTTCGCCGAAGGGCAAGGCCGGTGCCAAGTTCAAGCTCTGAGGAGGGAGGCAGACGGACGAACGGAACCCCTTGCCGCCCTGCTGGACGCGACGAACACTAAGCATGTCGAGGCGGCGCGGGCGTTGCACGTCGGGTTGCGGAAGCGTTCCTCGCCGAGTTCGGAGGGCTGCATGGCCGAGCTGGCCAAGTGCCCGGTGGCGCCCGATCAGATGCCCGAACAGGTCGCCGAGCATGGTCACCGCTCGGCAGAAGAGGCCACCGTGAGCCGGCCGAGTCCCCGAATCGCCATGGTGCCCGCTGCCGGACTCGAACCGGCACACCCGAAGGTCAGGGATTTTAAGTCCCTTGCGTCTACCTGTTCCGCCAAGCGGGCACACCCCGGTCGATAGCGCAAAGCGGTGCCCAGTGCACGCTTCGGTGGGCCGGTTCAGTCCTGCCACATCTGCCGGCGCACGCGCTCGCCGATCAGGCAGTCGGTGGTGCCGGGGGCGGTCTCGATCGGCGTGAAAGCGGTGGGAACGAGCGGGCTCGGCCGCAGCGCTATTTCGAGCAGCAGCTTCTGGCGGATGGCGTCCTTGAAGTCGGCGGGGTCTCGGGCCGGCAGCATGAACGCGCCGGGGCCGCCGATGACGCAGTCGCTGTAGTAGAGGTCCAGGTCGGGGATCGACCACGGGCTGAAGCCCGCCGGCCGCAGCATCACCGGCAGGCCGTTGATGGTCACCCCGGCGGCGAGTGCCTCGGCCCGGGCGTCGAGCACCGGCCGGCCGTCGTTGTTGGGCCCGTCGCCCGAGACGTCGATCACCCGGCGAATGGCTTCCACGTCCTTGGTCTCGAACAGCTCGAGCGCGAAATCGATCGCACCCGAGATCGATGTCGAGCGTGAGCGGCGGATCGGCGTCTCCTCCAGAAAAGCCGCGACCGCCTCGGCCGAGCCCTCGTCCTCGACCACGGTCCAGGGCAGCACGATCGACTGGTCGGTGGCCGAGCCCCATTCGACGTAGGTCACGGCAATCCGCTGAAAGAGGCCGTTCTCGATCGTCGGAAGAAGATCCGGGTGGCGGAAGGCTTCGGCATAGCCGTCGCGCTGCAGCGCCTGCTCGCCCATGTCCATCGAGAGCGAGATGTCGACGGCGATCACCAGCGCCACGTCGACCGGCAGGCCCGCCTGGATGCGCTTCGGCACAACCGGATCGGGCGCGGCGGCAGCAGCACTGCCCCAGAAAATGCCCGCGGCAAAAAGCAAACCGATCAGCGTTCGCGCCATGCTTCATCCACTCGCGATGTGGCACGCCTACCTTATAGCAGCTAGCGCGCGACGCCGCCGGGTCAACGCTGCGTACTGGACAGGCCGCTAGGCGGCACCGATCTCTAGGCGTAAGAAGTGACGAGGACGCGGGAGGAGAGGCCATGACCATCGAGCTGCTCTACGGCAAGGGGACGATCGAGATCGTCCCGCCCGAGGGTTGCGTGCCGCACGTCATCGAGAAGCGGCCGATGCCGGTGCTGGCCGATCCCTCGGCCGCGATCCGAGACAGCCTCGCCGACCCGATCGGCATCCCGCCTCTGACCGAGCATGCGAGAGGCAAGGGCTCGGCCTGCATCCTGATCTGCGACATCACCCGGCCGGTGCCCAATCATCTGTTCCTCCGCCCGCTGATCGAGACGCTGCTCGAAGCGGGTGTGCCGAGGGAACGCATCGACGTCGTGGTCGCGACCGGCCTGCACCGGCCGAACGAGGGCGAGGAATTGGCCGAGCTCGTGGGCGATCCCTGGGTCATGGAGACGGTCCGGGTCGCCAACCATTTCGCCAATCGCGACGAGGATCACGTCGATCTCGGGCGGACCCGGGGCCGCGGCACCGTGGTCCGGCTCGACCGGCGGCTGGTGGAGGCCGAGCTGAAGATCGCAACGGGCCTGGTCGAGCCGCACTTCATGGCGGGCTACAGCGGCGGGCGGAAGGTGATCTCGCCGGGCGTGGCCCATGCCGAGACGATCACCACCTTCCACAACTCGACCTTCATGGCGCACCCCCGGGCGGTGAACTGTGTGCTCGACGGCAACCCGCTGCACGAGGAGCAGCTCGAGATCGTCGGGCTCCTCGGCGGGGCCTTGGCCTTGAACACGGTGATCGACGACAAGCGGCGGCTGGCCTACGTCACCTTCGGCGAGATCGTCGAGAGCCACCTCGAGGCCGTCGCCTTCACCCGCCGCTTCGCCGAGGTCGAGCTCGACCGGAAGTTCCATACCGTGGTGACCAGCTCCGCCGGCTATCCGCTCGACAAGACCTACTACCAGACCGTCAAGGGCATGGTGGGCCCGCTCGACATCCTGGCCGAGGGCGGTGACCTGATCATCGCGTCGGCCTGCTCGGAGGGCATGGGCTCGCCGCATTTCGTCGAGGCGCAGCGGCGGCTGGTCGAGCTCGGTGAGGATGGTTTTTGGGCCAGCATCGAGGGCAAGCCCCATGCCGATATCGACGAGTGGCAGACGCAGATGCAGCTCAAGCCGATGAAGGTCGGCCGGGTGCGGCTCTACAGCGAGGGGCTGGACGACGCGACCTTCGCGCTGACCGGGGTCGGGCGGGTGACCGATCTCGGGGCCGCCATCGCCGAGAGCATGGCCCGGCACGGCGATCCGGCGGTGGCCTTCGTGCCCGAGGGACCTTATGTCGTCCCGCGTCATCTGGCTCGCCGCCATGCCGCTTGAGGGCCCGCACCACCTGCATCTCGATCCGGCGGGCGGGGTCGCGGGCGACATGATGGTGGCAGCACTCTGGACGCTGGCCCCCGAGTTCCGGGCGGCGCACAGTCTCGCCGCCCTCGGGGTGCCGCCGTCGCTCGAGGTGGCGCTGGAGCCGGCCCGCGACGCCGGCTTTTCGGGCTCGAGGCTGGCGATCCGGGGTGATGCACCACCGCCGCCGCGCGGCGCCACCGCTCTCCTCGCCTTCGTCGCCGAAGCGCCCCTGCCGGGGCCTGTCCGCCTCCGGGTCACCGACATGCTGGAGCGGCTGGCCGCGGCCGAGGCCGGGGTGCACGGCATCTCGCTCACCGAGGTGCATTTTCACGAGCTCGCATCCTGGGATACGCTGATCGACCTCACGCTCACCGCGGCCCTGCTCGAGGTGCTCGGCATCGAGACGGCATCGATAGGTCCCCTGCCGCTCGGCGGCGGCACGGTCGACAGCGCGCACGGCAAGCTGCCAATCCCGGCCCCGGCGACGCTGCGCCTGTTGCAGGGGTTGCGCTTCGTCGACGACGGCGTGGGCGGCGAGAGGGTGACCCCGACCGGGGCGGCAATTCTTGCCCACCTCGCCCCTGGGCCCGTGCTTCCCGGACTGCCCGTCCTCGTCGGCAGTGGCGCCGGCTTCGGCACGCGGCGCCTGC
>SLRI01000515.1 GCA_007131045.1 Rhodospirillales bacterium | reverse complement strand
GCGCAGATCCAGCTCCGGGTCGACGGGATCGGCTCTCTGACCCGCGATCTCGCCACCATCGCCGCCGCAACACCGAGGGCCGCATGACCACGACCGCCACGCTCTCCAGGGACGGCCGCACGCTCACCGTCCGCGTGCCCATGACCTTCCGCCAGCGCGGCGGCCGCAAGCTGGTGATTTCCCCCGAGGGTGCCGCCGCATGGCCAGCGCCGCGCCCGCGCATCGATAACGCCATGATCAAGGCGCTTGCCCGCGCCTTCCGCTGGCGCAGACTGCTCGAGACCGGCGTCCACACCACCATCGACGACCTCGCCGCCGCCGAGAGGATCAATGCCTCCTATGTCAGCCGCATCCTGCGACTCACGCTGCTGGCACCCGACATCGTCGAGGCAATCCTCGACGGCCGCCAGCCGGCGGCGATGACGGTGAAGGAGCTGATGCAGCCGATGCCGGTGGAGTGGGTGGAGCAGCGGAACAATTTGGAACAGCCGCACAATTGAGCTGACGCCCGGAATCAGCGTTGTTATGCGATAGCGGAACTCGTCTCGCCGGTGGACGCGGTCTGTCGATAAACCTGCGGGGCCTTGTCGATCTTGAGGATGACGGCCTCACGGCGCTTGCCGTCGATGTTCACGTCGATCTGCTCTTCTTCGCCAGCACCCAGGAACTGTCGGAAGATCATGTGGTTGGCGGCGACCAAGCCGACGTCGGGGCGATGGTCGTTGGCGGTCATGGTCAGGCAGAATTGCCTGGTCGGCTCGTCCATGTAGGCCATGATGAAGCGATCGTTGATGGCCAGGACCTCTTCTGCCGGTGCGGTCGGAGAGGCGGGTGGCGGGGGAGACGCTTCCGCGATTTCGTCGACGCTCGGTTCACTGACGACAATAGCTTGCTCGTCTTCGATGTCCTGCGGTGTAGCGGTGTCCTCGTCAGCGGGTTCGCTTTCGACCGTGCGGAACGCGCTGTAGACGGGGGGTGACCACTCGGCGCCGATCGGCTCGATCCCCATCCGCGCCAACTCCTGCTCGAGGTCGACCATGCAGCCCTCGGGGTCGAGGTGGTAGCTCGAGCCCCAGCAGCGCCAGAAGCGCCAGCCGCAGCGTTCGAGGACACGCTGGCGGAAGAGGTCGTCCTGCCAGCGATCGGGCCCGTGCCACTGATCGCCGTCGAGCTCGATCGCCAGCCGGCGGTCATTGTCGCCTTCGACGACGATGTCGATGGCATAGGCGCCGATTTGAAGCTGCGGCGTCGCCCGGTAGCCGCGGTCCAAGAGATAGCGCAGGACGCTGCGCTCGAAGCCGCTTTGGCAGAGGCTGAACGGGTCGTCGGCACCGCGCCTCGAGCCCGGCATCGGATCGTGGAAATGGCGCAGCACTTTGGCCTTCAGGTCGTCCGGCTTGAGCCGCTTCTCGTCGACCGAATAGACGAGAATCATGCGATCGCGGGCGCGCGACAGGGCGACGTTGAAGCGTTGCTGGAACATCGTGGCGGTCTTGGATGTGGCGGTCTTGGCGCATTCCACCATGCTGACGAACATGATGTCGCGCTCCTTGCCCTGGAACGTGGCGCTGTCGCCGCAGGCGATCTCGTGCCGCTCGAAGGGCGCGTCGCCCAGCCGCTCGAGCAGCATCGACTGGATCAGCTCGGCCTGTTTGCCGCCGATCAAGGAGACCACGCCGATAGTGCGCCCGGCCATAGTCGAGTCTTGGGTCAGCTGCTCGATCTCGGCCACGATCACGTCGGCCTCGGCGCGGTTGGTCTGGCTGCGGCTCTTCTCGCCATGCGGCACGTGAATGGCAACGAGTGGCGGGTCGAGGCGCTCGGATGGCTTCGGCAGGCGGACCGGGTAGAGCGGGTCGTCGCCGTCGGGTGCCGAGTAGAACTGCATCGAGAAACGGATGATCGGCTCGACGCAGCGAAAATGCTCGCGCAGCATGAGTTTGCTGGCCGGGAACACGGCTCCTGCCAGGTCGTAGAGCGAATTGCCCGGCAGCATCAGCGTGCCGAAGAACTTGCCGTGCAGAAAGTTCGCCTGGAGCTGCTGCAGCTGCCTGATCGGAATGAAAGCGGCGGTCGGGCTGACCTGCTTGTCGTCACCGACGACCAGCATCTTGCGGCCGCGCATCAGCGCCGGCAAGGCCATGAGATCGGACTGCGAGGCCTCGTCGATGATGACGAGGTCGAAATCCCCGATCCTGGCCGGCAGACTTTCCGAGGCCCGCCAATGCGGCATGATCCAGCAAGGCACCGCGCGGCTCGCATCGGCGAGCGCCTCACGCGCCGAACGCCGCCAGATGCCGGCGCTCTTCCCGGTTCCCTTGCCGACCTTCTTGATCGCCACCAGGAACTTCTGAAGCGCGGCCTGCACGCGTGGTGCCAAGGCGCGTTTGAGGCCCAGATACGCGCTGTCGCGCACCAAGAGCTCGAACAGCTGGCGGCGGCGCTCGTCGGCCTCGGCACGGCTCTGACTGAGCTGCAAGATGCGCTCGCGGCCATCGATGCTGCGCAGCTGGGCATCGAAGCGCCACCACGTCCAGCTGCCGCGCCAGTGCCCCGGCGTCCAGGGATCCTGCTCGGCCGTGGCCACCTGCTCCAACAGAGCTCCCGCCCACTTTGCGGCCCTCATCTCGGCCAGGGCCGCCGCGACTTCCTCGAGCGCGAGGGCGTCGGGCTGCAGTCGGCGAAGCCGCTCGATCTCGGCGACGAGGGCGCGATAGTCCTCGACCAGCCGGTCCTCGTCCTCGTCGGGCTTGCCCCAACGGTCGAGAACCAGCGCTCGCAACTGCTCGACGCATCGACCGCCCGAGCCCTCGAGCCGGGCCAAGAGGGAGGATTTGCGCTCGCGTCGCGCTTCCAGGCGGTAGCGAGCCAGCACCATTTTCAGCCGTTCCAGCAGTAAGCGAACCGCGCCCGGCGTATCGACCCCGCTGCCATCGCCGGTGCCGGCTGGGAACAGTGCCTGTCGCTCGACGTCGAGGGCTCGGCGGTCGGCGCCGATCTCCAGGATCGCACGCAGCGCTCCCGCCATCTCGCCGATGCCCGTGAAGCTCTGGTCCCGCTTGTGGCTCAGGGGTGGAACACCCAGGGTGCCGAGCGCCTGCCAGGCATGCGTCAGCTCCTCGGCCTCGCGCTGAAACGTGATGGCACGGAGCGCCTGCTGCCAGCCACGCTGGTCGCTCACCGGCCGACCGTTCACCCTGATCTGCTTGACCAGCCCCGCGAGCTTGAAATCGAGCAGGCCGACGGCCTTTTGCCCCGCAGCCCCACGCTCCGCCGCGCGCAGCAAGGGGTCGGCGGCATGGGCGCCGGTCGGCATCTCGACCATGGCTTCGAAGAGGGCGCTCTGTTTCGCCAGCAAGTCGTCGAGCTGGGCCAGGCGCCGCTCGATCAGCTGCCGCTCGCTCCCGGCGGTCGAAGTGCCGCTGGAGAGACGTTGCTCCAGTTGCCGCGCCCATGGCGTGTTCTGCACGAAGCCGACCTGCTTGAAGTAGGTCTCGAGCCGATCGATCAGGCGTTCCAGCCGGTCGACGGCGTTCGCTTCGCTGGCCGCCAAAAAGGGCATGGCACCTGTCCGCGCCTCGTCGTCCATCCGAGCCGCCATGGCGAGATCGCGATGCACCACCGAGAAGCTGGCTTCGTCGGGGAGGTCCTCTTTGGCTGGCAGCCGCGCGCCGGCCTCGACGAGATCAGCGCCGAGCCTTCGCCTGATCTCGCGCGCCTGGGCGATTTGCGCATCCGTGACCCGTGGCTCGAATTCGGCGCCGAGGCCTGGCCGGTCGGGTAGCCAGGCATGCGCTTCTCGGTCCTCGACCAGGCTGCGGGCGAGCTCTTCCGGCAGCATCGAGCGGCCGTCGTCGAGCTTCAACGGCTGTAGATGCTGCTCGGCGAAGGCGGCGAGTTCCCGGTCGATGGTGCCGATCCGCGTGTCGAGCACCGCGATCTGCTGGCGGTGACCGTCGATGTCCCGGGCGAGCTTGCCCGCATCCATCTGCGCGATCTTCGAGGCCACGAGGCCCACGGTCTGCTCGAGCTGGCGCAGGCCGTCGCGCTCGGTGGTCAAGAGCGAGATCGCCAGGTCCTGGATGTCCTTGGGCAGATGGCCGCGCAGCACACCCAAGGCCGCCTCGCCCTTGGAGGTGACCAGCACCCGCTTGCCGGTCGCCAAATAGTGGCAGATGATATTGGCGATGGTGTGGGTCTTGCCGGTGCCGGGCGGTCCCTGGACGACCACGCCGTCGGATTTCTCCAGCGCCCGGATGATCGCCTGCTGCTCCTTGTTGAAGGGCTTGGGGAAGTAGAAGGTCTCGTCGGCGTTGCCGCCAGTGCCGAGACCGCCACCAGTGGGTGCTCCGCCTTCCCGCCATGGATCGTCGAACACCGGTGCTTCGTCGCTCGGGTCCTCGACGAAGGCGCTGACCGCGGGCGGCAGCTCTTTGGCCTCGCGGACTGCCTCTTGCAGCCTGGCGAGGTCACGGACGATCAGGTTCTCGTCCCGCGGCTTGGCGTAGAGCGCCCAGTGATCGGTGATGGTCAGTGTCTCGGTCGGCTTCGGCAGCGCGCGATCGTCGAGACTGGTCGCATCGTCCGGTGCATACCGGGCTCCGGGATCGAGCAGCTGGGCTGCGGCTCTCAGGATTGGCTCGTAGCTCAGCGGCTGAAAAGGTGACATCTCGGGGACATTGGGATCGCCCGCGATGTCCTCGTGGCGCCGCCGGAAGGCGGTCACGCCCGGCACATCCAGCTCCTCGAACGGGCGTAGATGCAGACGCGGCTCGGCCTCCTCGCTCGGCTGGATCAGGATGGTCGACTGCTCGTCGAGCGTGATCTCGACCGGACGCTCTATCAAGGGATGGTCGAGG
>SLRI01000043.1 GCA_007131045.1 Rhodospirillales bacterium | reverse complement strand
GGTGACGGCGGCGGGAGGGGCGGACCGGGCGGAAAGCGAATGATTGAACGACACGACGTCTCGCGAAGGCAGAAGGGCCTCATGAATAGCGTCCGCGGCACCCGAGACCAATGCCTTTTGCTGCAGGGGGAATCGCGCGAGGCCATTGTATATTCTTTTCGTGTTGAATTATTCTCGAATGCCACCTGCTGCAGGGCATCGAGGTCCAGGGCCGGCAGAAAGTGAGGAGATACGTGCCTCGTCGCTGGCAGGCGGAGGGAGCTCGCCGGTGTCGAGGCACGGTACTCGCCCGCTTCGCGCACGATTCGACGCCGACGCAGATGACGAGATCCGCCTCGTCGAGGTCGAAGGCGACGTGGTCGCGCGCCTGCAGCCCGATGGCGCCGAGGCAGAGCGGACGGCTGAACGGCACGACGCTTTTCGCCATGAAGGTCGTCGCAACCGGCACGTTCGACTTCTCGGCGAAGTCGATCAGCGCCTCGGACTGTCGATCTCCGTCACCGGGATGCGCCGGACAGGCGCTCAGGGGAGCGTATAGGCGGTCTTTACATGCGTGTAGAACTCCGCGGCGTAGCGGCCCTGCTCGCGCGAGCCGTAGCTCGAGCCCTTGGAGCCGCCGAAGGGCACGTGGAAGTCGACTCCCGCCGTCGGCACGTTCACCATGATCATGCCCGCCTCGGCATTGCGCCGGAAATGCTCGGCATACTTCAGCGAGGTGGTGCAGATCCCGGCGGTCAGGCCGAACTCGGTGTCGTTGGCCGTGGCCAGCGCCTCGTCGTAGTCGCGAACGCGGATGACGCTGGCCACGGGGCCGAAGATCTCCTCGCGGCTGATCCGCATCTGGTTGGTAGCCCCGGTGAACAGCGCCGGCTGGAGGTAGAAACCGGGCGTCGCCAGGTTCAGCCGCTCGCCGCCGAAGGCGAGCGTCGCGCCCTCCTCGCGGCCGATGGCGATGTAGCGCTCGTCCTGGTCGAGCTGGCTCTGGTCGACGACGGGGCCGATATGCGTGCCGGGGTCGAGGGCGTCGCCGACCTTCAAGCCCTTCAGCCGCGCCGTCATCGCCTCGACGAAGCGGTCGTGGATGCCCTCGGTGACGATCAGGCGCGACGAGGCCGTGCAGCGCTGGCCGGTCGAGAAGAAGGCGCCGTTGACGCAGGCCTCCACCGCCACGTTCAGGTCGGCGTCGTCGACCACCACCATCGGGTTCTTGCCGCCCATCTCGAGCTGGAACTTGCGCAGGTGCTTCGCACTCGCCTCGGCGACACGCCGCCCGGTCGCGACCGAGCCGGTGAAGCTGAGGGCCTTCACGTCCGGGCTGTCGAGCATCGCCTGGCCGATGACCGAGCCCTTGCCCATCACCAGGTTCAAGACGCCCGCCGGCAGGCCCGCGCGGTGCAGGATGTCGACCAGCGCCCAGGCACAGCCGGGCACGAGCTCGGCCGGCTTGATGACCACCGTGTTGCCGTAGGCGAGCGCCGGGGCGATCTTCCAGGACGGGATGGCGATCGGAAAGTTCCAGGGCGTGATCAGCCCGACGACGCCCATCGGCTCGCGCGTGATGTCGACGCGCAGGCCCGGGCGGGCCGATGGAACGGTCTCGCCCGCCAGCCTGAGACACTCGCCGGCGAAGAAGTCGAAAATCTGGGCGGCGCGCACCACCTCGCCGACCCCCTCGGCCAGCGTCTTGCCTTCCTCGCGCGACAGCAGTCGGCCGAGTTCCTCCTTGCGCGACACGATCTCGTCCGAGGCGCGGCGCAGGATGCCGTGGCGCTCCATGATGCCACTGCGCGACCAGCCAGGAAAAGCGGCCTTGGCGGCGGCGATGGCGGCGGCCATGTCTTCGGCGGTGGCCCTGGCATACTGGCCGATCACATCGTCGGTGTTCGACGGGTTGACGTTGGTGGAGGTGTTCGCGCCCTCGCGCCATTCGCCCCCGATCAGGTTGCGGAATTGCTCGGTCATATCCGGCTCCTCAGCGGTTGTTCCTCTTTCGCCTTGCGGCGAAAATCGAGCCTACTCTGCTCCTGCATCGCCGGGTAGAGGCCGATTTGGCGGGTCGAGGTGGTCGTCGCGGGTGGACGCTTTCGGCATCCCGCACGCGCTCGGGCCTCTCATCGCGGATGACCCCCGCCACTCTGGTGGTCGGGGATGCCGTCCGCCGGCCTGGCGCCGAGGGCGTCCGTGAGCGAGGCCGGCTTCTTCGAGCGCGGGTCGGCATAGATCTGCCAGGCGATCGACAACGCCGCGATCGCCAGGAAGAATCGCGAAATGGGGTTCGTCAGGAAGCCGAGGACGTTGCCGTCCGAGAGCTGCAGCCCGCGCCGGAAGTTCGTCTCCGCCATCGGCCGCCGACGGTGCAGAGCACCAGGATCACCGGCAGGAGGACGTGCTTGGGAATGGCCAGCAGCTTGATGAAAATTCTGAGGCCGTGGAACTCGAGGATCAGCATCAGCAACGCCGACAGTGTCAGCGCCGCACCGTCAGGATGTTGAAGCCGGAGTTGAGCTCGGCCTGGACGAAGGTGAAGCGCGGTCGCATCGTCCGGCGCGATCCCGACCGTGGAGATCGCAAAGCCGAGCACGCCCGAGAACACCCCCTTGTTCATCGACCCCGACGAATGCGTCGCGATCAGCGTGAGCGAGAACACGGCAATCGCGAAATACTCGTGCGGCCCGAACGAGAGCGCCACCGTCGCAAGAGACGGCGCGATGAACATCAGCGTCCCGATCGACAGAATCGTGCCGATGAAGGAGAACACGATTCCAGCACCGAGTGCCTTGGCACCCTCGCCCTTCTCCATTATCGGCCCGCCATCGAAAATCGTGGCAATCGCGGACGGCGTGCCCGGGATCTCGAGCAGGATCGTCGAGATCAGGGTGCTACACGTGGCACCCACCCAGAGCGCGATCAACAGCGAAATACCGGCCGCCGCGCCCAGCTCGTAGGTCATCGGCAGACAGAGCGCGATCGCCATTACCGCCATGAGGCCCGGCACCGCGCCGAAAACGATGCCGACGGCGACGCCGACCGCGATCAGAACGAACGTCAGCGGCGACGAGACGTTCAAAAAGCCCAGGGCCAACAGATCCCACATCGCACCGCTCCGTCAGGGAAGGAAGGGCGTCAGCGGCCCGGCCGGAAGCAAAAGCTGAAAGCCGTAGCGGAACGCCATGAAGATGACGACCGCGCTGATGACGGCGATCAGGGCATAGCTCGGGTAGCCGAAGTTTCGATCGAGCGGTCGCAGCACGAGGAACTGCAGGGAGAATTAGATCGCAGCGGCCACGGGAAAGCCGAGCGGCCGGAGCGCTGCGGTGAAGGCCACGATGAGCGCGAGCGTCACCGCGACCGTCCAGTAGCTCATCGGACCGCTCTCCACCTCAGCCTCTGGATCGCGGGCCTCTGGATCGCGGGCCTCTGGATCGCGCGATGCCGCCGTTTGGCCCTCAGCCGTGCACAGCGCGGCGACCAGTTGCAGGATGCCGAGCGCCACCATCAGCGTCGCGAGGAGGTAGGGGAAGAAGGTGGCGTCGACGACGGCGGCGCCACCGCCTGCGTCCCGGCGAGGCAGCATGGCGGTCATGTAGAGGTAGCCGAGCCCCGCCACGAGCATGAGCCGCCGACGAGCATGTCTTCGGCGGGCGCGGATTGCATGGGTCGACCCCGAGCGGAAGCGAGGGTCGGCGCGGCAGGCCGAGCCGCCGCGCCCCGATTCGGTCACCCCGGCCGCCTCAGCGCGCCGCCTGCAGCTGTTGCGAGTACTGCATGTAGTTCTCGCGGATCGCGTCCAGACGTTCGAGCCCGTCCTTGTGCGGGAGAAACGCCACCGGCTGCCTGAAACCTTCCTCGAGATCGTCGGCGTATCCCGGAATCTCGGTGATATCGCGCATGATCTCCTCCAAAGGTCGGGACGTCCCCGAGCAGCGGATTGCGCTCCTCGTTCGGTTGTCCCAGCACGACCATCTGGCGGGCCTGGACATAGTCATGGACCGCGCCGTAGCCGATGCCGGCGACGTCGATGCGCCCGCCGGGCAGCGACGTGATCTTTTCGGCCGCCGAGCCGCTGTCGACGATCCGCAGCTCGGCGCCGGTCGCCTCCTGGAACTGCAGCGCCTGAAGATGCGAGTAGCCGTCGGGCTCGGCGTCACGGGCGGGCGACGTCGCGATCGTGGGGCCACCGCCCGGCATGTTGGTGATCACCATCGACGTGCCGGTGATCTCCGCCAAATATTCTCCATGGTGCAGGCGTTGAAATCGGTGTCCCCGCCGGGGCTCGCGCCGATGACGACGTTGACCGTCCGCTCGGGCCACTCGGTCTGAGCAAAGGCGCTCGTCGCCATGACCACCGCGGCTGTGACGGACAGAATCGCCATGACCGGCTTGTTCATACGCCGAATTCCTCCGGCCGAGAGGGGCGTTCCCATCATGCCGACCGCAAGCTGTCTCGTAAGCGTTCCTGATTCCACGCTTCCCTTGTCAGATGGTATTGCGGACGTGGCCGCATTTTCAGGTCGAATGATACTGGACTGCACCCCTGCAGTGAGACAGGTTTTGGCACAGTCCTTGATAAGAGGACAGAGGTGGCTGGGTTCGTCTGGACAGATTTCCGCTCGCGATAAGTGGAGCCTCTGCCGTTTGCCGTTGGGTGCAATTCATGCTGCCGCGACCTGCGGTAGGCGGTGGAAGTAGGCGTGATCCGGCGTCCGGGCGTCAAGGCTCGAATGCGGGCGCTTGCGGTTGTAGAAGTCGAGCCCTTTGCATGGCCGTTCCGGCTGGTCTGGGCCGTCCTCGGGGAGCGTTTTTTCGCGGGGAATAACGTCTAGATTCGGCTACGTCATGGTATTTCGTCCGTTTTGCCGATCATCGGGC
>SLRI01000388.1 GCA_007131045.1 Rhodospirillales bacterium | reverse complement strand
GGATGGTTCCAGAGGGCCAAGGCCGTGGCCCCGCCCTCGCTGTCGGCAATCTTCAGCACGTTGCGCCGAATGGCGGGATCGGTCTCGATCATCCCGCGCATCAGCTCCACCTCGTCGGCCGCGAAATAGCCACGCTTGACGACGAACCCGTCGCGCGCGAAGGCGGCCGCATCAGCAGCCGTTATCGATCCGAACATCCGCCCCCCGATTCTTGGTTGTGCCCTCCGGCCGGGCACGGCAGCATGTCCCGGCCGGCCGGAGTATGCCACACCGCACGGCGGATGTAACCGGTCGCTCGTGGCGCTGCGGGCGCCAGCGCGTTCGCCGTTGCGGGCTCGAGGCAGGCTACTCCTTGACCGCCCCGGTCAGGCTCGAGACGTAGTACTCGACGAAGAACGAGTAGAAGATCGCGACCGGGATCGAGCCCAGGAGTGCTCCGGCCATCAGCGAGCCCCAGTGATAGACGTCGCCCTCGACCAGCTGGGTGAGGACGGCGACGGGCACGGTCTTGTTCTCGGCCGACTGGATGAAGGCGAGCGCGTAGATGAACTCGTTCCAGGAGAGGGTGAAGGCGAAGATGCCGGCGGAGATCAGGCCCGGCACGGCCAAGGGCAGGGTGATCTTCCACAAGATCTGCAGACGCGACGCACCGTCGATCAGCGCGCATTCCTCGAGCTCGTAGGGGATCGACTTGAAGTAGCCGATCAGGAGCCAGGTGCAGAACGGGATGAGGAAGGTCGGGTATGTCAGGATCAGCGCCATCGGGCTGTCGAAGAGCCCGAGCTGGAAGACCATGGTGGCCAAGGGGATGAAGAGGATCGAGGGTGGCACCAGGTAGGCCAGGTAGATCGAGAGACCGACCCACTGCGAGCCCTTGAAGCGCAGCCGCTGGATGGCGTAGGCGGCGAGCACCGAGGCGAAGACCGAGATGAAGGTGGCGACGACCGCCACGGTCATGGTGGTCATCAGCCAGGTCGGATAGTCGGTCTGGAACAACAGCCGGTTGATGTTCTCGAGCGTCGGCGAGGTCACCCAGAAGGGGTTGTGGTCGCGGAAATTGTAGAGTTCGTGGTTCGGCTTCAGGGCGGTGATCGTCATCCAGTAGAAGGGGAAGAGCAGGACGATCACGAAGCAGATCAAGGGCGTGTAGATCGTGACGATGCGCCGGGGCAGCGAGTCCCAGTTGATCGCGCCTTGGCGTTCCGGCGCAAAGGTCTGCGGCGGCGGTGGTGCGTCGTCGAGCGCACGGGCGACGGGGCGTGCGGCAGCCTCAGTCATCGTCGCCTCCCTGCTGCCACTTGCGCCGGGCGAGCGCGAAATAGCTGAAGAACGTGGCCGCGACCAGGAACGGGATCATGGCGACCGCGATCGCGGCCCCTTCACCGAGTTGGCCGCCCGGGATGGCGCGCTGGAACGCCAGCGTCGCCATGAGGTGGGTGGAGTTCACCGGCCCGCCGCGGGTGATCGCGTAGACCAGCTGGAAGTCGGTGAAGGTGAAGATGACCGAGAAGGTCAAGACGACGGCGAGAATCGGCATCAGCATCGGGAAGGTGATGTGCCAGAACCGCTGCCAGGGACTCGCACCGTCGATCATCGCCGCCTCGTAGAGCGAGGGCGAGATGGTCTGCAGCCCGGCCAGGAGGCAGATGGCGACGAAGGGGATGCCGCGCCAGACGTTGGCCGCGATCAGCGACCAGCGGGCGTTCCAGGGCTGGCCCAGAAAGTCGATATAGGTGTCGCGCCAGCCGAGCACGTCGACCAGCACATAGGAGATGATCGAGAACTGCGGGTCGTAGATCCACCAGAAGGCGATGGCCGAGAGCACGGTGGGTACGATCCAGGGGACGAGAATGATCGCCCTGAGCACCGACTTGCACGGCACGTAGTGGTTCAACAGCAGCGCCAGCCAGAGCCCGAGGCCGAACTTCAGGATGGTGGCCGCGACCGTGTAGAAGACGGTCCACCAGACCGCCATCCAGAAGACACGGTCGGTGAAAAGGAGTTCGTAGTTGAACAGCCCGACGAATTCGCCGGCCCGGCCGATCCGCGTATCGGTGAAGGCGAGCCAGACGCCGAGGCCGAGCGGATAGGTCAAGAACAGCAGCAGCAGGCCGAGGCACGGCAGCATGCAGATGAAGATGAGGAACGTCTTGTTGTCGAACAGCCGGGCCAGCCAGCCAATTGTCCGGCCGCGGCCGCATGACATAGCTGTCGGTCGTCACTGCCACGCGTGTTACTCCCTGCGCTAGGCCTTGCGGCAGCAAAGGCGGCGCCGTTGCCACAACGGACAACGGCGCCGCACACCGATCAGTGCTCAGGTGCGATAGTAGCGACGCGCCCGGCGCTCGCCTTCGGCAGCGGCTTCTTCCGGCGTCGCCTGACCGGCGCAGACCGAGGCCACCATCTGGACCATGACGAAGTCGGAGAGCACGGCCGCACTGGCCTCGCCGACGCTGCCCATGTAGCCGTCCCACTGCGAGTCGGCGATCACGCTCTTGAACTGCTCGTGCTTGGGATCGGCCGACCAGATCGCCGAGTTCTCATAGGCCTTCAACGGATGACCCCAATAGCCGATGCAGGCATTGAGCCACTCGTCGTACTGCTCGTGCTCCATCATGAACTGCAGGTAGGCCTTAGCCGCGTTCGGATAGGGCGTGTAGTCGAAGGCCATGGCGTTGACCATGAGGCAGCGCTCGGTCGGCCGGCCGACCGGGCCGATCGGCATCCGGGCGTGGAAGGTGTCCTCGGCGATCGCCTGCAGTGCCGCGTCGGGCGAGTTCTTGGCGGCGTAGTAGATCGAGATGCCGTTCTGGGTCCAGCTGATCTGGCCGTCGAGATAGACCTTGTTGTTGGCGGGATCGAGCCAGGCCAGGGTGCCCGGAATGAAGGTGTCGTAGAGCGCCTTGCCGTAGCGAAGCGCCTCGACGGTGTCCGGGCTGTTGATGATCACCTGGTCGTTCTCGTCGACCATCGCCCCGCCGAACGCCCAGATCAGCCAGTGGCACCAGGCATTGGCGTCGCCGACGGCGTTGCCCAGCGCGAGGCCGCCCGGCACGCCGCTCGCGTGCAGCTTCTGGTTCATCTCGAGGAAGCCGTCGACATCGGTCGGCACGGTGTCGTAGCCGAGTTCGCCCAGCATCGACTTGCGGTAGCAGATGCGGCCGCCCGATGCGCCCATCGGCATGGCGATCCAGCGCCCGCCCGAGGTGCCCATGCGCTCGGCCAGCGGGTACCAGCCACCGTATTTCTCGCCGAGATAAGTCGCGACGTCGGTGAGATCGAGGCAGCTGTCGACGAACTTGTGCGGATCGTCGGACCAGGCGAGAACCACGTCCGGCCCCTGGCCGACATTGGCGGCAACGGCGGTCTTCGGGCGGAGATCCTCCCAGCCCTCGATGTCGATCCGCACCGGCACGCCGGTGGCGGCGGTGAACGCCTCGGTGTTCTGCTGGAACAGGATCTCGTCGCCGTCGACGAACTTCGACGGGCGCAGCACCCGCAGGGCAGCACCGTCCTCGAGCGGCAGGTCGGGCGGCGTCGCATCGACGGTCGGTATCGCGGCACTGAGCGAGGTGCTCCCCAGCAGTGCCGCGGCACCGACCCCGGCGCCGAGCTAGATCGTATCGCGTCGCGTGAAGCGTGTTGACATTTTATCCCCCTGGATCACGTTCTTTTTTTGTTCAGAGGTCATACCTCTTCCCGCAGGACCTTGCCTCAGATCGAGAATGCCTGCAACAAGCTGTTGCGCGCGTGGCGCGTTTTATTTGGACCAGCGAACAAGGGGGGAGCACGTTGCGCATTCTCATCACCGGAGCCGGCGGCTTCATCGGCCGCAAGCTCACCGAGCGGTTGCTCGCCGACGGCAGTGTCGACGGGCGGACCATCGAGCACGTCACCGCGGCCGACCTCTTCGGCCTCGACCAGCTCGCCGACGATGCGCGCCTGACCAAGGCCGAGCTCGACATCACCGATCACGTGGCGACGGCGCAGCTGATCGCGCCCGGCTTCGACCTCGTCGTCCATCTCGCCGCCATCGTCAGCGCCAATGCCGAGGAGGACTTCGACCTCGGCTACAAGGTCAATCTCGACGGCACCCGCTACATCCTCGAAGGTTTGCGCGCGCTCGGGACGACGCCGCGGCTGGTCTTCGCCTCCACGCTCGCGGTCTTCGGCGGGCCGGTGCCGAAGGCGCCGGAGCTGATCGGCGACGATTTTCATCTGACGCCGCAAACCTCCTACGGGACGCAAAAGGCGGCCTCGGAGCTGCTGGTCGCCGATTCCACCCGAAAGGGCTTCATCGACGGCCGTTCCTTGCGCCTGCCGACCATCGTGGTGCGCCCGGGCAAGCCCAACAAGGCGGCCTCGACCTTCGCGAGCTCGATCATCCGCGAGCCGTTGGCCGGGCAGGAGGCGATCTGCCCGGTCGATCTCGACTCGAAGATGTACATGCTCTCGCCCAGGCGGGTGATCGACGCCTTCGTGCGCACGGCCGAGCTGCCGACGGAAGCGTTCGGCGAGGTCCGCAGCCTGACGCTGCCGGGCATCGCGGTCAGGATCGGCGACGCGCTCGACGCCTTGCGGCGGATCGCCGGCGATACGGTCGCCGACCGGGTGCAGCAGGTGCCGGACCCGAAGATCCAGAAGATCGTCGACGGCTGGCCCTACAACTTCGCCGCCGCCCGCGCCCGCGACATGGGGTATGCGGCCGACGCCTCGATCGACGAGATCATCGAGGCGCATATCGAAGACGAGCTTGGCGGCAAGATCGCCGGCTGACCTTGTTGCGCCGCCGACGATGCTATACATCTCCAGGACTGTATAGCATCGGAGTTCGGCCATGCGGGTGGCGAAGTGGGGCAACAGCCTGGCG
>SLRI01000370.1 GCA_007131045.1 Rhodospirillales bacterium | reverse complement strand
CTGCTCGCCCGCGCCCTCTTGCGGGATCCCGGCCTTCTGGTGCTCGACGAGCCGGCGCAGGGTGTGGATCATCTGGGCCAGGCCGAGTTCTTCACCCTGATCGACCGGATCCGGCGGCAGCGCGGCTGCGGGGTCCTGATCGTCAGCCACGACTTGCATCTGGTCATGGCCGCGACCGACCGGGTCGTCTGCCTGAACCGTCATGTCTGCTGCAGCGGCACGCCGGAAGCCATGGGCGACGATCCGGCCTATCGGGCGCTGTTCGGTCCCAAGGCCGCCGATGCCGTCGCCATCTACCGCCACCGCCACGACCACGCCCACGAGCTTTCGGGTGAGGTCGACCACCACCATCGAGCCGAGCGCGAGACCGCCTGATGCTGCCCGAGTTCCTGTTGCGCGGCTGGCTCGCCGGACTCGCGGTGGCCGCCGTCGCCGGCCCCTTGGGCTGCTTCGTCGTCTGGCGGCGGATGGCCTATTTCGGCGACACGCTCGCCCACAGCGCCCTTCTGGGCGTGACGCTCGGCATCCTCTTCGGCATCGATTTGATCCTGGCGGTTGCCGTCACCTCGATCGTCATCGCCCTTCTGGTCGTCCTCATGACCCAGCAGCAGAAGCTGGCGAGCGACACCCTGCTCGGCATCCTGGCGCATTCCGGCATCGCCATCGGCCTCGTGCTCCTCGGCCTCGTGGGCTCGATCCGGGTCGACCTTCTGGGCTATCTCTTCGGCGACATCCTGGCGGTGCGCTGGCAGGACGTGATCTTGACCGTCATCGGCGGCATCGTGGTCCTGGCCGTTCTCTGGCACCACTGGTCGATGCTGATCTTCGCCACGCTGCACGACGAGATGGCGCGCGCCGAGGGTGCCCCGGTGATGCGCCTTCGGATCGTCTTGATGCTGATGATCGCCTTGGTCATCGCGGCTGCCATGAACCTGGTCGGCATCCTCCTGATCACCTCGATGCTGATCATCCCGCCCGCCGCCGCCCGGCAGCTGACCAGCACGCCCGAGAGCATGGCGGCGGTGGCGGCGCTGATCGGTGCCCTCGCGGTCACTCTCGGCCTCGCCCTCTCCTGGCACGTCGACACGCCGGCGGGGGCGAGCATCGTCGTCACCGCACTCGCCCTCTTTCTCACCGCCCAGCTCATCGGCCCTCTCGTCGCCCGTCGCCAACGCTGCTAGAAAGGTGTGATCAGTGAACAGGGGGGAGGCTGCGGCATGGCCAATGCCGAGCAACGGATCGCGGGCATCAAGCCCGGACTTCGCGCCGTCGTCACCGCCGGGGCTGCCGGAATCGGCCGGGCGATCGCCGATGCGCTGATCGCCCACGGCGCGCGGGTGATCGTCAGCGACATCGACGAAGCCGCACTGGGCGACTTCCGGGCCGTGCATCCCGACCACCGCGCCGTTCACGCGGATGCCGGCAGCGAGGCCGGCATGGGCCAGCTGTTCGAGGCGGTCCGCGAGGACTTCGGCGACCTCGATCTCCTGGTCAACAATGCCGGGATCGCCGGGCCCACGGCGGCGGTCGAGGACATCACGACCGAAGCTTGGCAGCAGACGGTGGACATCAACCTGACCGGCCATTTCTTCGCCCTCAGGGAAGCCGTGCCGCTTCTCAAGCAGGGCCGGGACGGCTCGATCGTGATGCTGAGCTCGGTCGCCGGCAGGCTCGGCTTCCCCCATCGGCTGCCCTATGCGGCGACCAAGTGGGCGGTGGTCGGCATGGCCAAGAGCCTGGCGATCGAGCTCGGCAGCCACGGCATTCGCGTCAACGCCGTTCTGCCGGGGATCGTCGAGGGCCCGCGCATCAACCGGGTGATCCAGGCCGAGGCGGACAAGCTCGGCGTCTCGTTCGACGAGGTGAAGGAGAGGAAGCTCGCCGCGACCTCGCTCAAGCGAATGGTGACCGCGGACGACATCGCCAACACCGTGCTGTTCCTGGTCTCGCCCATGGGCCGGAACGTCTCGGGCCAGGCGCTCTCGGTCTGTGGCGACGTCTGGTCGGTCTAGGGAGGAAGTCCATGAGCTTTGCCGTCGCCATCGTCGGCTGTGGTCTGGTCGGACGGGCCTGGGCCATCGCGTTTGCCCGGGCCGGCACCGACGTTCGCCTCTTCGACGCGACGCCCGGGGCCGCCAGTGCCGCGAAAGAACGCATCGCGCCGCTGCTCGAGGACATGGTCGAGGCCGGCCTCATCGAGGCCACGGGGCCGGTGCTCGAGCGCCTGACGGCCAAGGACACGCTCGAGGAGGCGCTCGAGGCCGTGGCCTGGGTGCAGGAGAGCGTGCCCGAGGATCTCGAGCTGAAGAAAAAGGTCTGGAGCGAGCTTGACGAAAAGGCGCCGCCCCTGACCATTCTCTCGAGCTCGACCTCGGCGATCGTGCCGTCGCTGTTCACCGAGCACCTGAAGCGCCGCGGCCGCTGCCTCGTCGCCCACCCCTTGAACCCGCCCTACCTGATCCCGGCCGTGGAGCTGGTCCCCGCCCCCTGGACGGCCAAGGACACCATGGCCAGGGCCTTTCGCGTGATGACCGCCATCGGCATGGCGCCCATCGTCATGGACAAGGAGCTCGACGGCTTCGTCATGAACCGGCTGCAGGGCGCCCTGCTGGAGGAGGCGTTCCGTCTGGTCGAGGGTGGCTACTGCACCGCCGAGGACGTCGATCGGGGGCTCAAGCACGGCCTGGCGCTGCGCTGGTCCTTCATGGGGCCGTTCGAGACCATCGACCTCAACGCCCCGTCCGGGGTGCGCGACTATTGCGAGCGCTACCAGCACATCTACGAAAACCTCTTCCCCTCGATGCAGCACCGCGCCGACTGGACCGGGCCGGTGCTCGACAAGATCGAGGCCGAACGCCGGCGAATGGTCCCGGCCGACAAGCTCGACGAGCGCCAGCGCTGGCGCGACCAGCAGCTGATGGCCTTGGCAGCGCACAAGAAGAACGCGCGAGAGAAGATCGGAGACTGAGATGGAAAAGGTCATCATCACCTGCGCCGTGACGGGTGCGATCCACACCCCCTCGATGTCGCCGCATCTGCCGGTGACGCCCGAGGAGATCGCCGATGCCGCGATCGGCGCCGCCGAGGCCGGGGCCGCCATCGTCCATCTCCACGCTCGCGATCCCAAGACCGGCAAGCCCGACCAGACACCCGAGGCGTTCAAGCCGTTCCTGCAGGTAATCAAGCAGCGCTCGGGCTGCGTGGTGAACATCACCACCGGTGGAGCGCCCGGCATGACCATTGAGGAGCGGGTCAGACCGGCTGCCACCTTCGCGCCCGAGGTGGCGAGCCTCAACATGGGCTCGATGAATTTCGGCCTCTTTCCGATGCTCAACCGTTTCAAGGAGTTCGAGCACGACTGGGAGCGGCAGCACCTCGAGAACAGCCGCGATCTGGTGTTCAAGAACACCTACAAGGACATCGAATACATCCTGACCACCTGTGCCGAGAACGGCACCCGCTTCGAGTTCGAGTGCTACGACATCAGCCACCTCTACAACCTCGCCCACTTCCTCGACCGCGGCATCGTCAAGCCGCCACTGTTCGTGCAGTCGGTCTTCGGCATCCTCGGCGGCATCGGCCCGCACCCCGAGGACGTGCTGCACATGAAGCGCACCGCCGACCGGCTGTTCGGCAAGGATTACCGCTGGTCGGTCCTGGGAGCCGGCCGGAACCAGCTGCCGATCGCCGCCATCTCGGCCGCGATGGGGGCCAACGTCCGGGTCGGGCTGGAGGACAGCTTGTGGCTGGGCAAGGGCAGGCTGGCCGAGAGCAACGCCGCACAGGTCAAGGCCGCCCGGCAAATCATCGAAGGCCTCGGCCGTGAGATCGCCACACCCGACGAGGCAAGGGCCATCCTGGAGCTCAAGGGTCCGCACGACGTCCGCTTTTGATGGCTGAACCGGCAGCGCCCGAACGCGCCGCCCCCGCCCGGCCGCTCGCCGCCCGGCCGAGCGCGGGCATCGGCTGGATGTGCACGGCGGCCTTCGGCTCGTCCGCGATGAACGGCATGATCCGCGAGGCCTCGGCCGACATCCACGCCTTCGAGATCGCCTTCTTCCGCAACGTCTTCGGCCTCGTCGCCCTCGCACCCATGCTGCTGCGAGCGGGCCTCGCGGCGACCATGCGCACCAGCCGCCCGGGCCTGCACGTGCTCCGCGGCTGCCTCAATGCCGTCGCCATGCTCTCGTTCTTTTACGCAGTGACCGTCACCCCGCTCGCCACCGTGGCAGCGCTCGGCTTCACGGCCCCGCTGTTCGCAGCACTCCTCGCCATTCCGTTCCTCGGCGAGCGCCCGGGCTGGCGGCGCTGGGTCGGGCTCCTGGTCGGCTTCATCGGCGCCCTGGTGATCATCCGCCCGGGCCTGGCGGATGTCAGCTTCGGCGCCTTGATGGTCCTCCTCTCCTCGCTCGCCTGGGCAGGTGCGCTGATCATCATCAAGCTGCTCTCGAAGACCGACACCAGCCTGACCATCACCATCTTCGCCGCCCTCTTCCTGACGCCGATTACCGGCATCGCGGCGCTCTTCGTCTGGACCGCACCCGCCGCCTCGACTTGGCTCCTGCTGATCGGCATCGGCGCCTTCGGCAGCCTGACCCAGTGGTCGATCGCCCAGGCCTTCCACGAGGCGGATGCCACCGTCGTCCTGCCCTTCGACTTCACCAAGCTGCTCTGGGCCTCGGCCATCGGCTATCTCGTCTTCAACGAGGTGCCCGATCCCCTGGCCCTCTTGGGCGGCGGCATCATCCTGGGCTCGGTCACCTACGTCGCCTACCGTGAGCGACAGCGCCGCCTCACTTGATCCATCGCCTGGCCTCGCGCATCATCCGACGCGGGGGACGAACCAGGGAGACCAGTGGTGTCGGATCAACT
>SLRI01000233.1 GCA_007131045.1 Rhodospirillales bacterium | reverse complement strand
TCAGGGCTTTACCGCCGCTCCTTGCGCTGTATGCTCTCGCACTGGACGGGAACGAAGACGGATCGCTCGAACGGTCCAGGGGGGCAGATGGCGGTATTGGAGCTCGCGGGCATCGCCAAGCATTTCGGCGCGATCGAGGCGCTGCGCGGGGTCGATCTCGAGCTCGAGGCCGGCGAGGTCATCGGGCTGATGGGCGACAACGGCGCCGGCAAGTCGACGCTGGTCAAGATCATCGCCGGCAATTTCCCCGCATCCGAAGGATCGATCCGCGTCGCCGGCCACGAGCAGCATTTCCACAAGCCGATCGACGCGCGTCGCCAGGGGATCGAGATCGTCTACCAGGACCTGGCGCTCTGCGACAATCTGACGGCCGCTGACAACGTCTTTCTCGGCCGCGAGCTCAAGCGCAACATCGGCCCGTTCAGGTTCCTCGATTTCCGCGGCATGGTGGTCAAGGCGGGCGATCTCTTCGGCGAGCTGAAGTCCGAGACCCGGCCACGCGATCTGGTCAAGCAGATGTCGGGCGGCCAGCGCCAGGCGGTGGCGATCGCCAGGACCCGGCTTTCCGAGCCGAAGATCGTGCTGATGGACGAGCCCACCGCCGCGATCAGCGTGCGCCAGGTGCACGAGGTGCTCGAGTTGATCCGCCGGCTCAAGGACACCGGCATCGCCGTCATCCTGATCAGCCACCGCATGCCCGACGTCTTCGCCGTCTGTGATCGGGTGGCCGTGCTGCGTCGCGGCCGCAAGGTCGCCGACAAGGCGGTGGCGGAGAGCTCGCCCGAGGAGATCACCGGGCTGATCACCGGCGCGATCGAAAGCGCTTGAGGTAGGGACAGAAATGCAGGCACCCACCCCGGCCGAGGCACCCCGCCGCTCGTCTGTCGAGATCAGCGACGTCACCGGCCTGCGCGAGAACACGCTCTGGCAGGCGACCGTCGCGAACCAGGCCTTCTGGGTCACCGTCACGGTGATCGTGATTTGCCTCGCCACCGCCTATCACCAGCCGGACACGTTCGCGACGCGCGCCAATTTCTTCAACATCACCCGCAACTTCGCCGCCATCGGCATCATGGCGATGGGGATGACCGCGGTGATCATCACCGGCGGCATCGACCTTTCCGTGGGCTCGGTGATGGCCTTTGCCGGGATCGTCGCGGCGCGGATCATGGAGGCCGGCTTCGAATGGTACGTGGCGTTCTTCGCCGGCATGGCCGCCGGGGCGGGCGCCGGGGCGATCAACGGCACGCTGATCGCCTATGTCCGCCTGCCGCCCTTCGTGGTGACGCTCGGCATGCTGTCGATCGCCCGATCCATGGCGATCGTCTTCTCCGACAACCGGGTGATCTACCAGTTCGGCCCCGGCGGCGACACCTTCAAGGCGATCGGCGGCGGCCGGATCAGCGTCCCCTGGATCGATGGCACCATCGACCTTTCCAATCTCTTCGTCGTCCTGGTCATCCTCGCGGTGATCACCGGCATCGTGCTGCGGACGACGGCCTGGGGGCGCTACGTCTTCGCCATCGGCGGCAACGAGCACGCGGCCCGGCTCACCGGCATCCCGGTCGACCGGATCAAGCTGCAGGTCTACATGTTCTCCGGCATGTGCGCCGCCTTGGCGGCGCTGATGACCGTGGGCTACCAGGGCTCGGCGTCGAACGGCATGGGCCGGATGTTCGAGCTCTACGTCATCGCAGCGACCGTCATCGGCGGCGCCAGCCTGATGGGCGGCAAGGGCAGCGTCTACGGCGCCTTCGCCGGCGCCGCCTTGATCTTCCTCATTCGCAACAGCCTGATCATGTTCGGGGTCGATGCCACTTGGTACGACTTCTTCGTCGGGCTGTTCATCATCCTCGCGGTGCTGCTGGAGCGGCTGAGATCGCGCCAGCAGGAATGACCGCCGAGGCCTTCAACCCCAGGGAGCACGGGAGAAAACGACGTGATGAAGAAGCTAGTGTTGGGGGCAGCCGGTGTGGCCGCGCTGCTCGCGTTCAGTGAAACCGGGGCGATCGCCCAGGACGTACCGGTCTTCGCGCTGGTGCCCAAGAACGTCAACAACCCGTTCTTCGACCAGGCCCGCGACGGCTGCAATCTCGCCCAGGAGGAGTTCGGCGACTTCGAATGCCTCTATATCGGGCCCGGCGAGCACGGCGGCGGCGAGGAGCAGCTGCAGATGGTCAACGATTTGATCGCCCGTGGGGTCGACGGCATCGCGGTCTCGCCATCGAACGCGCCGGCCATCGCCACCGCCCTGCGCGGTGCGGCCGATGCCGGCATCCCCGTCCTGACCTGGGACAGCGACCTGTTGCCCGAGCACCAGGATCTCCGGATCGCCTATGTCGGCACCAAGAACTACGACATCGGCGTCAACCTCGCCGAGCGGGTCATGGAGCTGAAGCCCGACGGCGGCACGATCTGCATCCAGTCGGGGGGTGCTGCCGCCGCCAACCACAACGAGCGTATGCAGGGCATCCGCGACACCCTGGCCGGGGTCGAGGGCACCGAGCCCCCGGGCGAGCGCCTGGACGATACCAATGGCTGGACCGAGATCTCCGGCTGCCCGCTCTACACGGATGACGACTTCACCCGCGCCATCCAGCAGCTCGAGGACATCCTCGCCCGCGAGCCCGACCTCGACGCCTTCGTGCCCACGGGCGGCTTCCCGCAGTTCATCCCGGACGCCTACCGGGCGGCCGTGACGCCGCACAAGGACCGGATCGAGAGCGGCCAGCTGGCCCTGGTCGTTGCCGACACCCTGCCGGTCCAGATGGAGCTGATGGAAGAAGGCCTCTCGCTCGGCCAGGTCGGCCAGCGGCCCTTCGAGATGGGCTACCAGTCGATGGTCTTCCTCCGCCAGATCGTCGTCGAGAACGGCGAGCACCCCGAGGATCCGACCTATACCGGCCTCGACGTCTGCACGCCCGACAACATCGACACCTGCATCGGCGGCTGACCAACCGTTCGACCACGTTCCGCTAAGCGAAGCGCCCCTGGGGGTCCTCCCGGGGGCGCTTTTCGTTGAGAAAGACGGATATGGGGAGGCAGGGCCTCCCCATGCCCCTCCTCTATTGGCCCTCGGGTGTTGGTGGGGCGGGATAGGCTCCGAGGCGGCAGGCGCAGGTGGTCACGGCCATTTCCCTCGGGCCAGCCGTTCCAGGAGGCTTGCGGCCTTCTCGGTTCCCCGCTGCGCCTGCATATGCGCCGAGGTGGCAGCGAGCCTGGCGCGCATCGCTGGATCGGCAAGGCAGGTCTCGATCTTGGCCGTAAGGTCGGCGTCGCTCCAGTCGTAGCGGTCCGAGCGCAGCCCGTGCCCGGTTTCCTCCACCCGCATCGCATTGTCGTGGCCGTCCCAGACGAACGGCATGACGATCGCTGGCTTGCCGAAATAGAGGCACTCGGTGAACGTGTTGTTGCCGCCGTGATGGATGACGAGATCGACTTGCGGGATCACCGAGGGCTGCGGGAACCAGCTCTCGATCACCACATTGGGCGGCACCGCCTTATAGCTGTCCTTGTAGTCGCCGACATTGACCAGCGCCCGGTAGCGGCTCTGGTCGACGAAATCGATCAGCCGGGCGATCAGCTCGGTGTCGCCGGCGCCCAGGCTGCCGAACGAGACGTAGAGCAGCGGGCCGTCGGGGTTCGCGGTGAAGCGGGGCAGAGCGTAGGGCTCCTCCTTGCGCACGCAGCCCTCGAGATACTGGAAGCGCTCGGAATCCAGCGGCACTTGGCGCTGGTAGGTGACCGGCTCGGGGTAGAGTAGGAGGTTGAGGTGGGGCGAGGTCTCGAAGAACTGGCCCGGCGGATAGGGCGCCTCGCCGCAACTCTCGAGGAAGGCGTTGAAATCGTCGTGGATCGGCCGGATCACCTCGTTGAACCGGGCCCGGAACGCCGCGTGGCCGGCCTTGTCGGCGACGGGCAGGCCCGAGAGATGCGGCGGGATCGCCTCGTCCTCGATCTCGTTCTCCGAGCACGAGATGATCCGGACCCAGGGCTTGCCCGAGCGCTTGATCGCCGGAAAGAGGACGACGTTGTCGACGCAGATCACGTCCGGGTCGATCTCGGCGAGCCGCGCCGGCAGCTCCTTTTCCGCCCATTTCGCACTGTCGACGATCGCCGCCCAGCAATCCTTGACGTAGTTGTCGAGCTGATCGATGGGCGCCTTGCGGAAGTTGGGGATGTGGCCATTGATGAAGTCCGCCCAGAACCTGGCCATCTGCTCAGGCGGCATCGGCTCGGAGAGATTGACCGGCAAGGCTTCGAAGCCGTAGCCCTGGTAGACCTCGACGAAGCCCGGATCGGAGAGGAACACCGCCCGGTGCCCTCGTGCGGTGACCGCCTGGGCGATGCCGACCGAGTTCAGCGCCGGCCCGAAAGCCGCCTCGGGGAAGAAGGCGAAGGTTTTCTGGCTCTCGGTCATCGTCGCTTCCTCTGCCACGCCCGGACGGGGCCCGCGGCGAGAAAAGCCGAACATCGCGGGCTCGGCAAGCCGACAACGCCCAGGGTACCAGCGCAGGGACGTGTCACCCGGCCGTGCCGGCCTCGTCGCGCTGCCGGTCACGAACTGCGAGGCCTTGGGCGCCGGCCTCCTTGTCCAAGGCCCGGGTCAGCCGCTCGGCCCAGCCGAAGGGCGAGCCTTCGCGGTCGCGCTCGGCGGCGGCGAGCTCGGCCGCCAGGCGCTCGAGGCCGCGGCGGCCGTGGGTCTCCTTCAGCGTGGCGCGCAGCCATTGGCGGCTCTGGGCGAAGCGGCGGGTGGCGCATCCGTCCGCCTCCGCATCGTGCGCCGCGTGGCGGGCGAGTGCTTCGGCGAGCGCGTCGATCCCCTCGCCGGTCAGGGCCGAGAGGCGCAGCACCGGCGGCTGCCAGGCATCGGG
>SLRI01000015.1 GCA_007131045.1 Rhodospirillales bacterium | reverse complement strand
CGCCTGGAGCGGCCGATCGGCGGCTCGAGGGGATAGTCCGGGTCGGTGTTGATCTTGGTCAGGAAGAATTCGAGCTCGGGCGCCACGACCGGGCGCCAGCCGCGTTCGGCATAGAGGCCGAGCACGCGCCTGAGCACCTGGCGCACAGCGATGGTGACGGGTGAGCCGTCGTGGTTGAAGCCGTCGGCGATCACTTGCGCCGTGGGCTCGCTGTACCAGGGCACGAGGCGGATGGTCGAGGGATCGGGCCTGAGGCGAATGTCGCGATTGACCGGGTCGATGACGTCGGTTTCCGGATAGCCGCCGGTCACCGTCTGGATGAAGATGCTCTCGGGCAGACGCAGCCCGTCCTCCTTGAGCGAGCGGAGGAATTTGTAGCCCGGCAGGATCTTGCCCCGCGCGATGCCGTTAATGTCGGCGACGATGCACTCGACCTCGGTAATCCGGTGTTCTTTAAGCCAGAGCTCCAGATCGCTCATGCGATCCTCTCGATTGCAGGTGGATGCGGCAGGCGTCGCCGAACGCGGCAAACAGACGCCGGTGGGTTTCGATATGCGCGGCCTGCCATTCCGGGTGCCACTGTACCGCCAGGACGAAGCCTTTGGCACCCTGCCTGCCGACCGCCTCGATGGTGCCATCGGGTGCCATCGCCAGGGCGGCGAGACCCGGGGCCAAACGGTCGATGCCCTGACCATGCAGCGAGTTGACCTCGATCGAGCTCGCCCCGTCGTAGAGCCGGGCGAGCAGGCCGCCCGGGGTGAGGGTCACCGGATGGCGGGGGTCGTAGCGTTCGGCGTAGGAACGGGTCTTGTCGGAGCGATGGTCATCGCGGCCGGGGATCTCGTGCAGGCGACCGTGGAGCGAGCCGCCCAGGGCGACGTTGACCTCCTGCAGACCCCGACAGAGGGCGAGCAGCGGGACGCCCCGGTCGATGCAGGCGCGGATCAGCGGCAGTGTCGTGGCGTCGCGATGTGGATCAGCGGTATCATCCCTCGGCCGCCGGCCGCCGCCGTAGAGTTCCGGGTCGAGATTGGAGGGGCTGCCGGTGAGCAGCAAACCGTCGAGGCGGTCGAGAAGTGCCGCCGGGTCGACCGCCGAGCCCATCGCCGGAACGATCACCGGCAAACCCTCGGCGGCCTCGATCACCGCGTCGACGTATTTGTCGCCGACGCAGTGCGAGGTGGCGTGCCCGGCAGCCTTGCGGCAGGCCGAGACACCGATGAGCGGCAGCGGGGTGCGAGGCGGCATGAGCCGGCGCTATATCGCAGGCCCCGCCGCCCGGCAACCCGAGCCGGCAACGCGGGCGACTGGCCGCTCAGGCGGCGCTGGACTTCGCGACCCTCTCCCTCTCGCCCCTCGGGCTCTCGTCCTTCGCGGCTGCCGGCGCCTGCTCGAGCGTCGGTGCGGCACCACCGCCGATCGTGACCTTGCGCGGCTTCATCTGCTCCGGCACCTCGCGCTTGAGGTGAATGTCGAGCAGGCCGTTATGGAGATCCGCACCCGTCACCTTGATGTGGTCGGCGAGCTGAAAGCGGTGCTCGAACGCGCGCTGCGCGATGCCGCGGTGCAGGAACTCGACGTCCTTCTCGGGCCGGCTGATCTGCCCCTTCACGATCAGGACGTTGTCGTGCACGGTGAGGTCGAGATCACCATTGGCGAAGCCGGCGACGGCCATGGTGATGCGGTAGGTGTCGGCGCTGACCTTGGCGATGTTGTAGGGCGGATAGGACGTGTCGCGAGACGCCTCGCGAAAGGCCGTGTCGAACATCTTGTCGAGCTGGTCGAAGCCGACCGAGGAGCGAAAGAGCGGCGAAAGATCGAAACTGCGCATGACCAGTCCTCCTAGAGCAACCAGTTGGAAGTGGACCCGATGGCATCCACGAACGGGAGGTGGGCAAGGATTCCGGCCGGTTCAAGATGTCGTGGCGGGCTTCGGGGCGGACTGGCGGCGGCCGCCCTTCCGGTCCATTTAGCGCGTCATGATGCTCACCCTCGAAACCGCGCTGGCGTTCAAATCGGCCCTGGTGCTCGCCGTCTTCGTCTTCTTCGCCGTGGCCGAGCGCTGGCGGCCGGCGGTCGAGAGCCCGCTTCTCGTCCGGCTCGGCCGGAGCACGAAGGATGCCTGGCGCAGGCTGACCAAGAATCTCGGCCTGTTCAGCCTCAATGCCCTGCTCTCGCCCCTGATCGTGCTGCCCATCACCTACTGGGCGAGCGGCTTCTCGCTCGGTCTCAGGCCAGCGTTCCTGGACGGCTGGTGGGGGCTCGCGGTCGACATCCTGATCCTCGACCTCTGGATCTACTGGTGGCACCGGGCCAACCACGAGCTGCCGATCCTCTGGCGGTTTCATCAGGTCCATCACCTCGACGAGCATTTGGACACCACCAGCGCCGTCCGCTTTCATTTCGGCGAGGTGGTGCTCTCGGCGCTGGTCCGTGCCGTCGTGATCATCGCCTTCGACATCTCGATTGTCGCCGTCATCGTCTTCGAGGCGCTGGTCCTGGCGTCCGCCATCTTCCACCATTCGGACGCGAAGATCCCGGGCCGGCTCGAACGGTCGCTCTCCCGGGTCGTCATCACGCCCTCGATCCACTGGGTGCACCACCACGCGATCCGCGCCGACACCGACAGCAACTACGGCACGATCTTCAGCTTCTGGGACCGGCTCTTCGGCTCGAAGAGTGCCACCGAACGCACAGCCTCGATGAAGATCGGGGTCGAGCGGATGCGGGATCGGGGCTTCGTCCGGCTGCTCGCCGCACCCTTCGGCCGTCAGCCGGGAGCAGACCCGTCAGCGAAGGACGCACCGAAGCCGGCGCGCCGATAGAGCAGGCCCAAAAAGAGACCACGCGACGCCAGGAACAGCAGCATCGCCGCCCACAAGCCCGGATTGCCCAGGGTCGGGACGAGTGAGAGCGCCGCCACCCCATAGACCGCGATCGAGGCTACCATGGCGTTCCGGAGCTCGGCCGTGCGCGTCGCCCCGATGAAGATGCCGTCGAACAGAAACGCCCAGATCGCGATCACCGGCAAGAGTGTGACGACGAGGCGATAGTCCAGAGCCGTGGCACGAACGGCCTCGATATCGGTCAACAGGGCGATGACCCAGGGCGCGCCGAGCCAGAAGGCCAGGCCGATCATGACGGAAAGAATGCCGGCATTGATGAAGCTGGCGCGGGCCGCCCGGCGGAGCGCCGCCGCGTTCTTCGCCCCCACGGCGCGGCCGACCATCGCCTCGGCGGCATAGGCGAAGCCGTCGAGACCGTGCGCTGCGAGAAAGAAGAAATGCAGCAAAATGGCGTTGGCGGCGAGCAGCACGGGGCCCTGGCGCGAGGCCAGCGCCATGAAGCTCAAGAACGCCGCCTGCAGCACGATGGTGCGCAAGAAGAGGTCGCGATTGACCCGGAAGAGACGCCGGAAGGGGTCCGGGGCCAGCACCTCGGCCCAGCCGGGGCGGTCATCCGCCGGCATCCGGCCGAGATGGCGGCGGATCAGCCAGATGCCGAGGCAGAGCCCGAACGCCTCGGCGATGACGGTGGCGAGCGCCACGCCCGGGGCGGTGAAGCCCAATCCCCAGACGAAGATCACGTCGAGGACGGCGTTGACGAGGTTGGTGGCGATCAGCAGCAAGAGCGGGCCGCGGCTGTCCTGCATGCCGAGCAGCCAGCCCAGCGTGACGGCATTGGCCAGCGCCAGGGGCGCGCCCAGCAAGCGGACCTCGAGATAGCCGCGGAACTCGACCGCGATCTCGGGCTCGGGCGCATAGCCGGCACTGCCGGCGGCCAGCACCAGTGGCAGGGCCAGGACGCACAACAGGCCGATGCATGCCGCCAGCATGAAGGCCCGCCATGCGGTCGCCCGAACCTCGGCCGCATCGAGCGCGCCGAAAGCCTGGGCGGTCAGCGCCGTCGTGCCCATCCGCAAAAAGCCGAAGGCGAAATAGACGGCCGAGGTGAGATTGGCCCCCAACGCCACCCCCCCCAGCGCATAAGGCTCGGGCAACCGGCCGACGACGGCGGTATCCACCATGCCGAGCAACGGCACCGAAAGGTTGGAGAGCACCAGCGGCCAAGCCAGCCTGAACGACTCCCGCAAAGCACCGACCGTCAAGCGCCACTCCCGTCCCACTCTCGAGCGCCACGGGCTTAAGCCCTGGCCGCAGGCGGGACAAGCGACGGCTTGTCTTGACGTTCGAACAGCTTGATGGTCAAAAGGAACGATCGGCAAGGAGACGACAGATGCACGACGATACCGAGGAGGCCGACGCTCACGCGGCCCTGGTCGGCCGGGTCGGCAACGCCATCCGCCGCGTTTCGGCGCAGAGCGTGATCATCAGCGAGACCGTCGCCGCGCGCTTCGGCATGCACCCGACCGATCTCGAGAGCCTCGATCTGATCTTGATGAGCGGCCCGCTCAGCGCCGGCGATCTCGGCCGCTCGACCGGCCTGTCGAGCGGGTCGGTCACGGCGCTTATCGATCGGCTCGAGCGCCAAGGCTATGTCGAGCGGGTGGCGGACCCGAACGACCGCCGCCGCGTGCTGGTCCGCCACATCCCGCACGCCGTGGGCCCGATCGCCGCCGTCTACCGAACCCTCGAGGGCCGGATGGGCGAGCTCTGGTCGGAGTATTCCGAGAGCGAGCTCGCCATCATCGCCGATTTCCTGGAGCGCTCGCTCCAGCGGGCAGCCGAGTGCAGCCGGACGCTCGGTGGTCCCAGCGAGGCCCGCGCAGCGGAATAGGCGGCCGGACAGCAAGCGGCAGATTCTGTCGGCGGATATGGTCGCTCTTGTTGCTCGGAGGGCGGCGACATCGGCATCGTGACGATCCTCCACGAGCGCCTGCACCAGATCGACCGGTTCCGCGAGGATTTCGGGGCGGGTG
>SLRI01000540.1 GCA_007131045.1 Rhodospirillales bacterium | reverse complement strand
CGGTCATGACTTGCTCCCGTGCCGATCACCACGACGCGCTGGCCGGGCTCGAGCGTGCGCGCCGCCTTCTTCGAGGCGTGGTAGGCGGTGAGCCCGGCATCGGTGTAGGGGGCCACGTCCTGCGGCGCTCGCGCCCCGGCTGCGGCCGAGCCGGCGGCCGAAAGACCGTCGGATCGGCCGCGGCGACCGACCGCCTAGCCGGTTTGCCCGTTCAGGCGGCGTCCGGCTGCTCGATGAACTCGATCTTGTAGCCGGTGGGATCGACCGCGAACGCGATCCGCGTGCCGTTCTTCATGGTCTTGGGCTCGAGCGAGAACGGCACGCCCTTCTGCTTCAGCTCGTCGAAGATCGCATCGACGCTCTCGACGTAGAACGCCAGATGGCCGAACGCGTCGCCCTGCTCGTAGGACCGGCCGTCGTGGTTGTAGGTCAGCTCGACCTCCATGCCGCTCTTCGGGTCCTTGACGAAGGCGAGCGTCGCATCGGCCCCCGGCAGCTCGAAGCGGCGCAGCAGCTCCATGCCGAGCTTGTTGGTGTAGAAATCGACCGACTGGTCGAGGTCCTCGACCCTGATCATCGTGTGGGCAAAGCGCATCCTGGTTTCTCCTCCTTGCAGCAACAGTGTCGAGCGGCGGCGAGCGTTCAGCGCTCGAGCGCGTCGAGCACGCTCTTGATGAAGGCGCGCTCCTTCGGGCGGCGCGGCGCCTCCTCCATCAGCTCGTCCCAGGGGCCCGGGCACATGACCATGACGAGATCGAGCGCCGGGCTCACCCAGATGTATTTGGCCCCGCCACCCCACGCACCATAGATGTCGCGGGGCAGGTCTGGCCAGAGCCGACCGTGATCGTTGGTCCAAAAGCCGAGCCCGTACTTGAAGTTCTCCGGCCGCTCGTTGGCCAGGATCTCGGCATTGGTCCGGGTCGCCTCCTCGAGATACCAGGCCGGCACCACCTGCCGGCCGTTCCAGTTGCCGTTGGAAAGCCAGAGATGGCCCAGCCGGCAGCAATCCCTGGCATCGGCCACCAGCTGCAGGCCGTGGCCGTAGACGCCGCGCTTGGCCGCCGTGCCCGGCTCGTACTCGAAGTCGTAATAGATGTGCTCCCAGCTACCGCCGATCGGCTCGCGCAGCTTTTCGGCGACCAGGGCGGCACAGCCCGGCAGGCGGTCGGGATCGGCCGGGTCGTAGAGGCCGTAGATCTTGGCCATCGCATTCGAGATCACGTTCATCCCGAAGGTCTGATAGTGGAACTGCTCTCCCGGCGGCTCGTCCGGCTTGAGGTAGCCCGAGGTGTTGCCGGCGAGATGGCGAAAGCGGATGCCGGCATTCTCCGGATAGGCGTAGCGCCCGGGCTTCGGGCCTTCCTCCGGGCCCACGTCGACGAGCTCGGGGTAATGGTCGGTGACCTTGGCATCCAGCCCGGCGAGCCTGCCCTCTTCGACGGCGATGCCGAGCAGGAGAGTGTAGGCCGATTTGCTCGCCGAGCGCAGCCGGACCTTTTCGTCACGCTCGATGCCTTTGCTGAATTCGGCGACGAGCGCGCCGCCGCGGGCGATGGCCACCCGATAGGGCGCGTCACCCGCCTCCTGGTCGAGCCAGCTGCCGACAGCCGCGAGACGCTCGGCCGAGAACCCCATGGTAGCCGGGTCACGCTCGGCCCATTCGGTGCCCGGAAAGATGCGGCTCATCGTTTCTCCTCATCCAAAATGCTTGGTCGGCGGCGGCTGCTTCGTCGATGGCTGGAAGGGCGCCGGAGTATCAGGCTCGCTTCAGCCATTCCTTTCGGACCTTCATGTGGACGCCTTTTTCGCCGTCCACGACTTGCGTGACGATCAAGTCGCTGGCGAGGCTCAGCATCATGTAGGCTTGGTCGCGGGTGATCCCGGCGCGCTCGACGACGAGGTCGATCATCGCGCGGATCGCCTTGCGCGTCGCCTCGTCGAGATCGGCGTCGAAGCCCATCGAGATGATCTGCAGGGCGTCCTCGGCGAACGGGCCGGTGATCTTCATGTCCTTGCGAACCGTGAGGCGAAAGCGGCCGGTGAGCGCTGTCTCGAGGGCGGCGATAGAGACCTCGCCGTCACCCTGCCGGCCGTGGCCGTCGCCGGCCGAGAAGAGGGCGCCGTCGTTGAAGACCGGGAGGTAGAGCGTGGTGCCGGGGCGGAGCTCGCGATTGTCCATGTTGCCGCCGAAGGCCCGCGGCTCTGCCGAGCTCAGACGGCCCCAGGCCGGTGGCGGGGCGACGGCCATGATCCCGAAGAAGGGGTCGAGCGGCAGCTCCAGCCCCCAGGGCAGCCGGCAGGTCCCACGCTCCGGGTCGACCGCTATATGCATGAACTGGTAGTTGGTGAACTCCTCGGGCAGCGCGCCCTTCAGCGGCAGAATCGCGGTGAAGCCCCAGGTCTGCCGGGGCTGGATGTCGAGGATGTCGACCTGGAGAACATCCCCCGGCTCGGCCCCACGGACGTGCACCGGTCCCGTCATGACATGGGTGCTGGGACCCCGCGCCACGCCCGGGGCCCGCAGCGCTGCCAGATGGGCCGGCAGCACGCCTTCGTGCCCGGGGGGCAGGCTCGCCAGCGACCCGGCCGGCAGGCAGTCGAGGATGATCTCGTCGCCCGATGCGATCTCCAGCACCGCGGGCGTCGTTGCGTCGAAATAGCCGAAGAACAGATGCTCGAGGCGCCAGTCGAGATGGTGCGGCTGGTCGGGCGTGCCCGGTTGCCCTGGTGACATGAAGCTTTCTCCCTGCGGCGGCGGCCTGCGGCCGAACCTGAGCACCGGCATTGTCGACCCGCGCCGGCAGTGCGCGGGCCGGCCGATCAGCCCGTCACTCGGCGGGCGTGATCAGATGCCAGTGACTCATCCCACCTGCGGTCACGCCGGGGAAGGTCCAATCGGTGACGATCTCGGGGTTCACCGTCATCTCGGCGAAGATCGCCGCGATCGGCATCTCGGCATATTGCTCGAAGAGGTAGGTGTAGGCTTCGCTGGCGATCAGGGTCCGCTCGTCGCGGTCGACGGTGACCATCAGTCGCTCGGTCAGATCCTGGATGTGGTCGTCCTCGAAGCCGCCGTTGGGCGAGCCGTCGGTGGTGTACCAGGTCGAAAGGAAGGGCTCGGTCGGGCGGACCGGGGCGTTGCGGTTGGGGTTGATGACGTAGGCTTCGCGGCCGCGGCCCATGGCGTTCATCGAGGCCCAGTCGATCTCGCGCATCTCGGTCTGAAGGCCAATGTCGCGAAAGAAGACGTCGAGCAGCTCGGCCAGGGTCGCGACCTCCGGATTGCCCGAGATCTGCGAGACGATGATCGGGATGGTCGGATCGGCGAAGGCGTCGGGATAGCCGGCCTCGGCCAGGAGCTCCTTGGCCCGGGCGGGGTCGTAGCCGTACTCCGCCTCGAAGCGCTCCTCGAGCTCGGGCACGTAGCCCTCGTTGTTCGGCCCCATGCCGTAGACCGCGACCTTCTCGGCCCGGCCGGCATAGAGGACGTCGAGGATGACGTCGCGGTCGAGGGCCCGGTTCATCGCCTCGCGAATGCGGATGTCGGCCCAGGGCAGCTCGCCATTGGTGGCCGGATCGCCGCTCCGCCGATAAAGACCGTTGAAGTTGGCGGTGATGTGCCCGGAGGGGTTGGTCGAGACCAGCACGTTCATGCCGCGATCGGTGGCGTCGCCCTGCAGCTCGCGCGGCAGGTTGGTGATGTGCAATTCGCCGGCCAGCAGGCCTGCGAGCTTGGTCGAGGCCTCGGGCGTCCAGCGGAACTCCATCTCCGGGAACGCGGCATCCGTGCCCGACCAGTGGTTCTCGACCCGCTCGAAGCGGATGTACTGGCCGCTGACCCGCTCGACCACCTGGTAGTGCTCGGTGCCGGCCGGCCGGGCGACATAGCCCTCGATGCCCTCGGCGTCGTATTGCGCCTTGCTGTAGATCAGCATCGAGCCGCGGCTGGCGACCGCGAAGAGGAAGTTCACCCTGGGCTCCTGGAAGGTGAAGCGCACGGTCTTGTCGTCGATCGCCTCGACCTCGGCGCCGCGAAGCTGGGCGACGGCGGTCTGGGTGACGTCGTCGCCGGTGTGCAGCTCATAGGAATGGATGACGTCGGCGGCGGTCACCGGCCCCCAGCCGAAGTGCCATTCGGCTTCGGGGTGCAGATGGAAGGTCCATTCGGTGAAATCGTCGTTGACCTCCCAGCTCGCCGCCAGCCCGTCGCTGCTGTAATCGCCAGTCAGTGCATCATTTCCGATCAGCCGGCCGAGTGCCGGGAACAGCGAGATGTCGGAGGCCGAGGCCCAGAAGAGGTTGGTGTCGGCGTTGGCAGGCTCCAGGCCGATGACCAGCCGATCCACGGGTGTGGCCGCCGCCGGCGCCGTTCCGAGCAACAGAACGGCGGTGGTGGCGGCAACGGCGAACGAGGCCGAGCGACGCCAATTCCCGGCTCCGAGGGCCCTGGCACTGAAAGCAAAGCGGACCATGGGGTTCTGCACGACATGTCTCCCTTGTCGCGGTTGCATCATCATGAATTTTGAATGCAAATCGCGTGCCAGCGCGGGCGCCCCGTCGACGCTTGTCAACGAGGAGCTGCCCGGCGAGCGGCAACGACCGTGGCGTTGACGGCCGGGCAAACTTCGGCTTTGTCATCAAACGATCACATGCAGCCTCGATACGTCGGCCCGAGAACGAACGGGTTGCTGCAACCGCGAAGGAAACGCTGATCATGCTGCACCGCACACTTTCCGCTGTCGCCGCCGTCGCCCTCTTCGGTGCCGCGGGCGCCGCCCAGGCGGACTTCCAGCTCGACGAGCGCTATGTCGACAATGACGGCGACATGATCGCCGACATCCCCGAAGACCCGAGCCAGTGGGTCGATCCGCCGACCCTGATCT
>SLRI01000023.1 GCA_007131045.1 Rhodospirillales bacterium | reverse complement strand
CGCTCCTGATCGATCTGCGCAACATCTTCGATCCGGAGCAGGTCGCCCTCGCCGGCTTCGCCTATACCGGCATCGGCCGGGCAGCGACCCCGGCCGCCATCTGAGCGCAAAACCATAGAAGGCCACCCCTTTGAGCCAGGCGCACGTCTTCGATGCCACGATCCTGCGCGAGTACGACATCCGCGGCATCGTCGGTGAAACCCTGCACGCAGCGGATGCCTCGGCCATCGGCCGGGCCTTCGGCACGATCGTCCGGCGCGAGGCCGGCAATGGCCCCGGGCGACGCCGGGTGGCGCTGGCGCGCGACGGCCGGCTGAGCTCGCCGGAGCTCGCGGCCGCACTCGCAGATGGCCTCACGGCGAGCGGCGTCGACGTGCTCGATATCGGCTTGGCGCCGACACCGATGCTCTATTTCGCGGTGCACGAGCTCGGCGCCGACGGCGGCATCCAGCTCACCGGCTCGCACAACCCGCCGGACTACAACGGCTTCAAGATGATGCTGGGCAAGGCCTCGTTCTTCGGCCAGCGCATCCAGGATCTCGGCCGGATCGCGGCCGCGGGCGACCTGCTCGACGGGTCGGGCGAGCGGCACGCGGTCGATCTCTTCGAGCGCTACATCGACCGCCTGGTCGCCGATTACCACGGGGTCCGCCCGATCGACGTGGTCTGGGATGCCGGCAACGGGGTGGCGGGGCCCGCCATGGCGGCGCTCAGCCGACGCCTGCCCGGCCGCCACCAGCTCCTCTATGCCGAGGTCGACGGCCACTTCCCCAACCACCACCCGGACCCGACCGTGGCCGAGAACCTGGTCGACCTGATCGAGGCCGTGCGCGCGGGTGGCTTCGAGATCGGCATCGGCTTCGATGGTGACGGTGATCGGATCGGCGTGGTCGATGGCGAAGGGCGGATCATCTGGGGCGATCAGATCCTGCAGATTCTCGCCGACGACGTGCTCGAACGGCGGCCCGGCGCCACCATCATCGCCGACGTCAAGGCGAGCCAGGCCCTTTTCGACCATGTCGCCGCCAAGGGTGGCCGGCCCTTGATGTGGAAGACCGGCCATTCCCTGATCAAGTCGAAGATGGTCGAGACCGAGGCGCCGCTGGCCGGTGAGATGAGCGGCCACATCTTCTACAAGGACGGTTTCTACGGTCACGACGACGCGCTCTACGTGGCGATCCGCCTGCTCGACATCCTCAGCCGTGGCGAGCGGACCCTGGCCGAGCGCAAGGACGCGATGCCGCCGCTGTTCAACACCCCGGAGCTGCGCTTCGATTGCCGCGAGGACCAGAAGTTCCCGGTGATCGAGGCGGTCAAGGCAGAGCTCGCCCGGACCGGTGCCGAGGTGAACGACACGGACGGCGTGCGGGTCAGGCAGGGCGACGGCTGGTGGCTGCTGCGCGCCTCCAACACCCAGGCCGTCCTCGTCGGCCGCGCCGAGGCGCTCTCCCCGGAAGGGCTCGAGGCCTGCAAGACCGCACTGACCGAGGCCCTGGCCAAAGCCGGCCTCGAGGTCGAGATCCCGGCCTGACCGGCGGGCGAACGCCGCCCGCGACCATCGCCGCCGCTGCGGAACGCGGCCCGCACGACGCTCCACCAAGTCGATTTTCTTCCCCAAAGGTTGATGAAGTGACTATAACTTCAACCTAAGGTTAGCGGCAGCGGGGCGTGGCATGCAGATCGCGGACTCGATGGTCCCGGGATGGCGTGAGCGGGTGGCGGGTCTGGGCCGCCGGGTGCTCGATCTGGTGCTGCCGCCCCGCTGCCTCGCCTGCGGCGAGGTGGTCGATGCCCAGGGCCGATTGTGTGCCGAGTGCTGGAGCGGGATCGGCTTCCTCTACGGCCGGCAGTGCCGCGCCTGCGGCGTGCCCTTGCCCAACGTCTCGGCCGAGGCGCCGATCTGCGGCCGCTGCCTCGACGAGCCGCCGGCCTTCGACCGTGCCCGTTCGGCCCTGCGCTACGACGGTGTCGCGCGCCGGCTCGTCCTGCGCTTCAAGCACGGCGATCGAATCGACGGCACGGCGACCTTTGCCGGCTGGATGGTCAAGGCCGGTGCGGAGCTGCTCGCCCAGGCGGACTTCGTCGTCCCGGTGCCGCTGCATCGCTGGCGGCTGGTCCAGCGCAGCTACAACCAGTCGGCACTGCTCGCCCAAGCGATCGGCAAGGCCGCCCAAAAGCCGGTCCTGGTCGACGGGCTGGTCAAGCTGCGCGCCACCGCATCACAACAACAGCTGGACGCCGCCCAGCGCCGCCTGAACGTCCGTGCCGCCGACTTCGCGCTCGGCTCGGCCGCCGGACAGTTGGTGTCGGATCGACGCGTGCTGTTGATCGACGACGTGCTCACCACCGGCAGCACGGCCTCTGCTTGTGCCCGCTGCCTGATCGCCGGCGGGGCGCGGGCCGTCGATCTCCTGACGCTGGCCAGGGTGGTGCGCGATCCCGAGGCGCCTATATCTGAGCGAGACCGCTTTATCTGACCAACGCCGAGGCTTCGGCAACCAGCACCTCCCGGGACAGCATGCCGCGTATCGAAATCTATACCAAACCCCTGTGCCCGTTCTGCATCCGGGCCAAGCGGCTGTTCAAGCAGAAGGGCTTCGCCTACGACGAGATCGACGTCTGGATGTCGTCTGCCAAGAAGAAGGAGATGCTGGAGCGCGCCGAGGGGCGCTCCACCGTCCCGCAGATCTTCATCGACGGCCGGGGCATCGGCGGCTGCGACGACCTCGTGGCGCTGGATGCGGCGGGTGAGCTCGACCCGCTCTTGAACGGCGGAACGGCGGCGTGATCCGCTACCAGCTCCGCTGCAGTCGGGGGCACGGCTTCGAGGGCTGGTTCAAGAACAGCGAGGCCTATGCAGGGGACGTCCAGGCGCTCGATTGTCCCGTCTGCGGCGATCGGACGATCGAGAAGGCGATCATGGCTCCGGCCGTGCTGCAGCGCGGGCCGAGGGCCGGCCCCGCCGCGCCGCCCGAGACCTCCACTACTGCCGAAAGCGGGGCTGCCGAGGTTGGGGCTGCCGCCAGCGGCCAGCCGCCAGCAGCGCCCTCCGGTGAGACGCCGGCCGCGGCCGATGCCGGCAAACCGATGGCGAGCGTACCGGCGGCAGCCGTGCCGGCGGAGCAGGCGAGGCTCGCCCAGACGATGCAGCTGATGCGCAAGCTACGGGCGCATGTCGAGGCCCATTTCGAGCCCGTGGGCCCACGCTTTGCCGAAGAGGCGCGCAAGATCCACTACAACGAGGCCGAGCCGCGCGGTATCTATGGGGAGGCCACGGCCGAGGAGGTCCGGCGGCTCGAGGACGAGGGGATCGAGATCGCCCCGCTGCCCCGACTGCCCAAGCTCGACGGCTGAGCATCAGCCGAGGAACGCGAGTGCGGCGGCGAAGAACAGCGTGGTGGCCAGCGCATTCAGCCCCATGGCGAGGCCCGCGAACGCACCCGCCGTCTCGTTGACCTGAAAGGCCCGAGCGGTGCCGATGCCGTGCGCGGCGACCCCGATAGCGAGCCCGCGGGCGCGCTGATCGGTGATCCGGGCACGGTCGAGCAGCCAGCCGCCGGCGATCGCCCCCACCATGCCGGTGACGATCACGGCGACCGCGGTGAGCGAGGCGAGGCCGCCCAGCCGATCGCTGAGCGCCATGGCGATCGGCGTGGTGACCGATTTCGGCGCGAGCGAGGCCAGGGTCTCGAACGTTCCGCCCAAGGCCCAGGCGATGCCCAAGGCGCTCAGGATGGCGGTGAGCGAGCCTACGAGGATCGCCACGGTGGTCGCCAGGTAGGCGCCGCGCAGCGCCTCGAGCTGGCGGTAGAGGGGGACGGCAAGGGCGACCGTGGCGGGGCCCAACATGAAATGGACGAACTGCGCCCCGTCGAAATAGTCGGCGTAGGACGTGTCGGTGGCGAGCAGCAGGGCGACGAGGGTGACGACGGCGATCAGCACCGGGTTGACCAGCGGCTGCCGGCCGCTCTTCTCGTAGAGCCACATGCCGGCCTGATAGGCGACCAGGGTGGACGTCAGCGCAAAGAGCGGGCTGGCCGCGAGGTAGACCCAGACGCGGTAGAGCTCGTCGGTCATCGGCCGGGTGCTCCATTGGAAGTCGACCGGGAGAGGCGCTGCATCACCCAGCCGGTGGCCACGATGGTGACGGCGGTTCCGAGCAGGAGAGCGCCCGCGATCGGCAGCCAGGCCTCGGCCAAGAGCTGCAGATGGAGGACCACGCCGACCCCGGCCGGCACGAACAGGAGGCCCAGATGCTGGAGCAGGCCGCGGCTGAAGCCGTCGAGGCCGGCGGTGTCGCCGCGCCGGACCACGAGGCCGAGGAAGAGGATCGCCATGCCGAGCACCGGGCCCGGTATCGGCAGGTCGAGGCCGGTGACGATGGTCTCGCCCGAAAGCTGGCAGACGAGCAGGATGGTGAGGTAGCGGAGCATGGCGCCTCGCGCGATCGGATCCAGGTGGCGGGCGGCTCGGCACAAAGCCGTCGCCCCGCGGCCAGCGATGTGGCAAACAGCAGGCAACCGCAAGCCGGAAGGGGAGAAGACGCATGCTCGAGATCTGGGGGCGGACCAACTCGTTCAACGTGCAGAAGGTGATGTGGACGGCGGACGAGGTCGGCGTCGCGCATCGACGCATCGACGCCGGCGGCACCTTCGGCGGCCTCGACACCGCCGCCTACGGCGAGCGCAACCCCAACCGCAAGGTCCCCATGGTCGAGGATGGCGAGCTCGCCATCTGGGAGAGCAACGCCATCGTCCGCTACCTTGCCGCCAAGTACGCTGCGGGCACGCTCTGGCCGGAGGATCCGGGCCTGCGCTCGCTCGCCGATCGCTGGATGGACTGGCAGATCACCACCCTGCAGCCGCAACTCCATACCCTCTTCTGGGG
>SLRI01000595.1 GCA_007131045.1 Rhodospirillales bacterium | reverse complement strand
GCGAGATCGATCACCAGGCCCGCCAGGGTGACCGCCTCGTCCTCGGGCAGATCCCAGTCCATCAGCCGGTTGAGCCGGCGGATCTGGGTCTGGCCGCTGGCGACCAGGCTGCCGTCCGGCTGGGTCTCGACGTCGTCGAGCTCGCGGTCCTCGGCCTCGGCGACCTCGCCGACGATCGCCTCGAGGATGTCCTGCAGCGTCACCAGGCCCTGCAAATCACCGTACTCGTCGACCACCAGCGCCATGTGGGTCTTCTTCTGGCGGAACTGCTCGAGCTGCTTTCTGAGCGGCGTGGTCTCCGGCACGAACCAGGGCTCGCGCATCACCTCTCCGACCTTATGGCCGGCTCGGTCGGCCGCGACCAGCGCGCCCAAGAGGTCGCGCAGATGCAGGATGCCGACGATCTGGTCGCTCGAGCCGCGGTAGACCGGATAGCGGCTGAACGGCTCGTCCTTCAGCCTCGCCACGGCATCCGTAACCGTCATCTCGGCATCGAGGGCGGCCAGCCGGCCGCGATGGGTCATCACCGCCTCGACCCCGACATGCTCGAGATCCAAGACCCCGTCGAGCATGTCGTGGGCGTGCTTGGCGAGCTCGCCGCCGGCGCCCAGCGCATCGATGATGCCGCGCAGCTGCTGGCTCGCCGAGACGACGTCGCCCGCACTGGTCGGGATGCGCAAGCCGCGCAGCACCAGCCGGACGACCCAGCCGATGGCGGTGGTCAGCGGCCGGAACAGAAAGACCAGGGCGCGCAAGGGTGCGGCGATGCGCAGCGCCACCGCGTCGTGGTGGCGGATCGCCACGGTCTTGGGCACCACCTCGGAGAAGATGACGATCAAGACCGTCATGATGGCCGTGGCATAGACCACCCCGGCATCGCCGAAGAGCCGCAGCAGCACGTCGGTGGCAAGGGCCGCTGCCAGGATGTTGACGATGTTGTTGCCGAGCAGCAGCGTGCTGATCAGCCGCTCGCGATCGCCCAGGAGCGCCACCAGGGTGCCGGCGCGGCGATTGCCGGCCTGGGCCAGGGCCTGCGCCTTGGCCTTGCCGGTCGCCGTGATCGCGGTCTCGCTGCCGGAAAAAACGCCCGATACGACCAAGAGCAGGAGAATCGCGACGACATAGAACGTAATCAAGAAAGTGCCCCGATGGCCATGAATTGGCCTCACGTTCGGCAGTTAGCCGCTCGGCGCCGCTAAATCAATGCGGCAGCCGGGCTCTGGTAGCACCTGCTCAGGGTAGGTGGCCCGGCCAGACGCTCTCGAGAAAGCCGAGGGTCGCCTCGACCGCCGCATCGTGCAGCGCCCGGCGTTCCGCACCGCCGGGATCGAGGCAGACGATCTCGTCGCCCGGCTCCTCCCCCGCCAAGAGCTCGACGGCATCCTCTTTGCACAGGGGCATGAAGGAAAAGTGGCCGGCATCGGCGAGCTCGAGACTAATGGTCGTTGCGGCCGGCAGATGCGCCAGTAGATGGCCCGATTCGAGCGACGCCGGGATCCGCGGGTTCGGCGCGCCCGCAGCCACCACCAGAACCGGAATCTCCACCGCCTCGAGGCTCGCCGCGGAGAATCCCCGGGCCATGCCGATATCGAGTGCCACGACGGCAGCGACACGGCCGTCCCGTCGCTCGTCGTCGAGGATCGGCGTCGCGCCGCGAACGTCGCTGCCGCCCGCCCAGGCCAAGACTTCGCAGGCTGCGAGTTCGGGCCGCTCCCGGCAATCGGCGAGGGCCCGGCCGATCGAGAATCGGGCACCGGCGAGCTGCACCGCCGTCCAGGCGCCGAGCGAGTGGCCGATCACGGCAATCCGCTCGGCATCGACCAGCCCGGGCCGGTCGACCACGAGCCGATCGATCACCCGTCCGACATCCGCCGAACGGCGAGCGAGCACCACGGGCTCGCCTGGGCGCATGTCGCGGGTCGTCGTTCCCGGATGATCGAGCGCGGCGACCACGTGGCCTGCCGCTGCGAGGGCACCGGCGAGCCATGCCAGATTGCCGCGATGCCCGCCGAAGCCGTGGCTGAGCACGACCAGCGGCAGGCCCTCGCCCAGCGGTTCGGCCTCGGGGACGACCTCCACACCGACGAAGACCGGGTTGTCGTCGATCGCCACGATGGGCCCCGGATCGCTCGTCGGATACCAAAGGGCCACGTCCAGCGCCGGCTCGCCGGCATCGCCCGCGATTTCGAGCTCCTGCCAGCCGATCATCACCTCGTCGGCGATCACCGTGGACGCGCCAGAGAGCATCGCTGCGAGGCTGGCAGCGATCAGCGGCGTCCGCGCCTTGCTCCGGCTCGCCGGCGCGGGTCGGCCGGGCACTTCAGACATTCGAGCCGGCGAGCGCGGCGCAGACCGCCTCGGTCACCTCGGCCGTGGTGGCGCTGCCGCCGAGATCGGCGGTCAAGACCTCGCCCCTGCCGGTGACCACCTCGATCGCGTTCATCAGCCGGCCGGCCGCAGCCTCTTCGCCCAGATGGTCGAGCAGCATCGCCGTTGACCAGAACGTGCCGATCGGGTTGGCGATGCCCTTGCCCATGATGTCGAAGGCCGAGCCGTGAATCGGCTCGAACATCGAGGGGAAGTCGCGCTCGGGGTTGAGGTTGCCGGTGGGCGCTATGCCGAGGCTGCCGGAAAGGGCGGCTGCGAGATCGGAGAGGATGTCGGCGTGCAGGTTGGTGGCCACGATCACGTCCAAGGAGGCGGGCTTGAGCACCATCCGGGTGGTCATCGCGTCGACCAGCATCTTGTCGGTCTCGATGTCGGGATAGTCGGCCTGGACCATGGCCGCGATCTCGTCCCACATCACCATGGCGTGGCGCTGGGCGTTGGACTTGGTGACCACCGTCAGCTTCTTCCTGGGCCGCGAGCGGGCGAGCTCGAAGGCGAAGCGGATGATCCGCTCGACGCCCTTGCGGGTCATGATCGAGACGTCCAGGCCGACCTCGTGATCGAAGCCCTGGTGCACCCGGCCGCCGGCCCCGGCATACTCGCCCTCGCTGTTCTCGCGCACGATCACCCAGTCGAGCTCGGCGGCCGTCACACCCTTCAGCGGCCCCTCGATCCCGGGCAGGAGGCGGGTCGGTCGGACGTTGGCGTACTGGTCCATGCCCTGGCAGATGGCGAGCCTGAGCCCCCAGAGCGTCAGGTGATCGGGAACGCGCGGGTCGCCGGCCGAGCCGAAGAGGATGGCATCGAACGCCCGCAGCCTGGCGAACCCGTCATCGGGCATCATCACCCCGTGTTCGAGGTAGTAGTCGGAGCCCCAGGGGAAGCGCTCGACCTCGAAGGCGAGGTCAGGCTCGGCCGCGGCCAGCGCGTCCAGCACCTCGAGGCCGGCTTCGATCACCTCGATGCCGATGCCGTCACCGGGGACGGCGGCGATGCGATGGGTGCGTGACATGGATGTTCGACTCCGGGCCAGATGCTAAAGAGTGGATGCGTTCACGGGGTCGGCGGAACGCGCGGGGCTCGGCCGGTCCGGCCTGCCGTGGCGACGGGCCGCCGCTCGACCCCGTCGACGGTGGCCGGGCCGATCCTAGCCGGGCCGACCCTAGCTGGATCGAAAGGACAAGGAAATGACCGAGCGGCTGGAGCTCCTGCGCGGCGTCGTCCATCCCTGGCACCAGGACCATTTCGGCCACATGAACGTCCGCCACTACGCCTCGTTCTTCGACGACGCCTGCTACCACATGTGGACCCGGCTCGGCCTGCCCTATTCGCGCATGCTGGCCGAGCACGGCATTCATTGCGTTTCGGCCCAGGCGACGACCGGGTTCCTGAAGGAGCTGGGCGCCGGCGACCTGGTGGTGATCGACGGCGTGGTGCGGCGCATCGGCTCCAAGAGCTGCACCTTCCTCTTCAGCATGCGCCATGCCGACACCGACGCGCTGCACGCCACCTACGAGATCGTCGAGGTCTTCTTCGATCCCGAGACACGCGGCTCGACGACGATGCCGGACGCGGTGCGCGAGAAGCTCGAGCGGCACCTCGAGACGGCCGGCTGATGCGCTGCGTGCTCGCCTCGAAGAGCAGCCGCTTCAGGGCTCATGGCGCCACGGGTTTCGGGCGGTTGAGTCTCTCCCCCAAACGATGGCCGAGCCAGACGGCGACGAGCCAGAGCACGACGGAGACGCCGACATAGAGGGCCGCGACCGCGATGCGCCGCTCGGCAACGAACAGCAGCGTCTCGAGGCTGAAGATCGAGAAGGTGGTGAAGCCGCCGCAGAAGCCGGCGAGCACGAACTGCCGCGTGGCCGGGCCTGCCATCAGCCGGCCGTCGGGCCCGGTCAGCGCCGCATAGAGGCCGATCAGGAAGGAGCCCAGCACGTTGACCGTGAGCGTCCCCCAGGCGAAGTCGGCGGCGAGAGCCTGGTGGAGACCGAGGGAGACGGCAGCCCGGGCACCCGAGCCGATGGCGGCCCCGAGCCCCACCGCGAGATAGACCCGGGTATCCGGCCGCACCGCCTCAGCCCCGCCCCAGAAGGGCCAGCACGGTCCAAAGGCCCGGCACCGCGAAGTAGCCGAGGGCCGCCGCACCGAGGCAGAGAACCAGCGACGCCACGACGTTCAGGGCAGCCCGGATGGGCTCGCCGCCGCGGGCGAGGGCCAAAGTCTGCAGCGAGAACGAGGAAACGGTCGTGTAGCTGCCGAGCACGCCGATGACCAGCCCGGCCCAGAGCGGCGGCATCGTAGCGGTGTGCCCGCCGGGCTCCAGCAACAGCGCCGCCAGCACACCGACGAGTGCTGCGCCGCTGGCATTGACGGTGAGTGTCGCCCAAGGGAACGCCTCGCCCAAGCGCCGCGCGACCACGCCCGAGAGCCAGAAGCGGCCGACCCCACCGAGCCCGCCGCCGAGCAGGGCGAGGAGGATGAAGAGGGCTGTGTCGATCATCG
>SLRI01000268.1 GCA_007131045.1 Rhodospirillales bacterium | reverse complement strand
ATGGTGGCAGGATGGTGGAATTGGTGCGCAGCAACGATCTCGTCTACCTCTCGTGGGTCGAGGCGGTGTTGAGCGGGGCCGGCATCGCCTGCACGCTGAGCGATCAGTACACCAGTGTGATCGAGGGCAGCATCGGGGCGATCCCGCGGCGCATCCTGGTCGACAGCGACGATCTGATCCGCGCCGAGCGGCTGCTGGCCGAGGCTGCGGCCGAGCTGGCGCAGGACTGAGCCGTTGCCGGACGGGACCATCGCCACCACGCTCGACCGGCTGCTCGGCGGCAGGGTCGTGCTGGAGCAGCCGGTGGCGGGCTTCAGGGCGGCGATCGACGCGGTGCTGGTCGCAGCCGCGGTCGAGGCGCGGCCCGGCAGCCGGGTGCTCGATGCCGGCTGCGGCACCGGCGCCGCGACCTTGTGTCTCGCCCGGCGCCGGCCCGACCTCGCCCTGGTCGGGCTCGAGCGCGATCCGGCGGCAGCCGCCTTGGCCGTGCGCAATGTCGAGCGAAACGCCCGAGGCGGGGTGGTCGAGGTGGTCCAGGGCGATCTTCTGGAGCCGCCGGCGGCGGTGAAGGGCTCGTTCGACGCGGTGCTGACCAACCCGCCGTTCAACGCCGCGGATGGCCGGGCCGCAGCACAGCCGTCGCGGGCGGCGGCGATGGTCGACGCGGTCGGGCCGGCGGCCTGGCTCGGCGCCTGCCTGCGCCGCCTGGCGCCGGGCGGGCGGCTCGTGCTGATCCATCGGGCCGACCGGCTGCCGGCGGTGCTGGCCGCACTCGAGCCCATGGCCGGGGCGATCGAGATCGTCCCGCTCTGGCCCGGACCCGAGGCCGCTTCGGCCAAGCGGGTGATCGTGCGTTGCCGCAAAGGCGCGCGCGGACCGGCGATCCTCAGCCGGGGGCTTGTTCTCCACGACCGGGCGGGCAATTTCAGCGAGGCGGCCGAGGCGATCCTGCGCCACGGTGCTGCCCTCGACGACGTGCTGGCCGGTTGATCCCGGCGGCGCCGTCGAGCGTCGCGCGGACGTCTCCGGCGCGGTCCCCGACCGTCACCCGGTCGAACGAAAGGAGCTTCGATCTTGTTCTGGTATCGGCCGCGCTGGCTGCCCCGGCGTAGCGTCACCGTCCCGGTCATTCGCCTCGCCGGCGTCATCGGCGCCGTGCCCTTGCGGAGCGGCCTGACGCTGCAGGGCATCGAGCCGACCCTGCAGGCGGCCTTCGCCTTCAAGAATGCGCCGGCGGTGGCACTCGCCATCAACAGCCCGGGCGGCTCGCCGGTCCAGTCCTCGCTGATCGCCAAGCGGATTCGCGACCTCGCGCGCGAGAAGCAGAAGCCGGTGATAGCCTTCGTCGAGGACATCGCGGCCTCGGGTGGCTACTGGCTGGCGCTCGCCGCCGACGAGATCTTCGTCGACCGGTCGTCGATCGTCGGCTCGATCGGTGTCGTCTCCTCGGGCTTCGGCCTCGACGCGGCGATCGGCCGGCTGGGGATCGAGCGCCGGGTGCACACCACGGGCCCGAGGAAGGCGCTGCTCGACCCGTTCCGCCCGGAGCAGGAGGGTGACATCGAGGTGCTGCGCGAGCTGCAGGACGACATCTTCGCCAGCTTCAAGGCGATGGTCGAGAGCCGCCGCGGCGCCAAGCTGGCGCTGTCCGGCGACGAGCTCTATTCCGGCCGGGTCTGGAGTGGCGAGAGGGCGGTCGGCCACGGCCTGGTCGACGGCATCGGCGAGCTGCGCGGCATCCTGCGCGAGCGCTACGGCGACAAGCTCCGGCTGCGCACGGTCAATCGCCAGCGCAGCTGGCTGCAGCGACGCTTCGGGATGAGCCGGGGCATGAGCCTGGGCATGAGCGGGGCCGGCGACCTCCACCCGCTGGCGGCGGCCCTGCCCGATCTCCTGGCCGAGGTGGAGGCGGCCGCCCTCTGGCGCCGCTACGGGCTCTAGCAGCCTGCCAGCCGGTCGACGCTGCGGCACCGTAGAGCTTGCAAGCGGTGCCGCGAGGCGCCAAGTCTGAAGCGTGGTGGTGGCCCGACGGGCGGCTGCCCCGATCGCCGCTTCGCCTCTCGCCCCCACCTCTCGCCAATCGTCTCTGGAGCCATGCTCGGTCTTTCCCTCACCAAGATCCTCTTCACCGTCCTGATCGTCGTCGCCGTCTGGAAGGGCTGGCGGCTGATGGAGACGATCCGCGACAAGATCAGCGATCCGAAAGACTACCTGAAGGCGCCCAAGGCCAAGCGGGCCAAGGCGCCGAAGCCCGCCGAGACGCTCTACGAGTGCCCGCATTGCCACATCTACGTGCCGAACGGCACCATCTGCCGCTCGAAGGAGCACTGCGTCCTCCGCCAGAGCTGAGGCCCCGGTTGCCAGCCGATCCCGTCGTCAGCTGGCTGGATCGAGGGCGAAGAAGTGGGGCGCCTCGGGGCCGACGCGCAGCCAGAGCGCCTTGTGGTCGGTGCCGGGCAGCCGGATGACCTCGCGATCGACGAGGACGAGGCCCTGGCCGGTAAGCGCGTGGTCGATGGCGATGCGCATCGGCCAAGGCAGGATCGCAGGCCAGGTGCCCTCGATGCCCCAGGCGATCTCCAGGCCGCTGCTCCGGGCCAGGTTCTGCATCAGCCGAGCCCAGGGTGCGGCGTTGAAGTCGCCGACCAAGAGCAGTGGGTCCTCGATCGGCGCCAGCATCTCGACCAGCCCCTCGACCTGCCGCTCCTGTCGCCAGAGCCGCCGGGGCGGCAGCGGCTGGTCGAGATGGACGCCGGCCACGACCAGCGGGCTGAAGGGGGTGGCGAGCCGGGCCGCGCTCATCGCGATCCGCTGCGACCCGCCGCGCCAGTCGCTCAGATTTTCGAGAATCGGCAGGCGGGAGAGGATGGCGCTGTCGCAGGCCCAGTGCGTCAGGCAGTCGACCCGGAACGGATAGGCCTCGGCCAGGTCGTCGAGCAGCCGGTCGGTGCGCTGGTCGAGCTCGGCCAGGACGACCACGTCGGCATCGAGCCGCCGTATCTCGTCGGCCATCTCTGGCAACCGCCGATTGTGCCAGTAGACGTTGTTGAACAGCACCGTGACCGGGGCCGCGACGTCGGTCGTAGCGCTGGCCGGCAGCAGCGATGGCTGCAGCACGCCCAATTGCAGGGCGAGCGCCACGCCGGCGAGACCCGCCGAGCGCCAATGCCGGGTGACCAGGAAGAGCAGCAGCAGCCCGAGCGTGCCGGCCGCCGCCTGGATCAGAAACTGGCTGAAGAAATCGGCGAGCATGCTGTGCGCGCCGAGAAACGGTGCCGCGGTCAACAGGGCCATGCCCGCGATGAACGGCAGCGGCCAATAGCGGCGGGCGAGGGCGGTCAGTGTCCTGATCATCAAATCCATACGCTCGTATCGTCGTCCACGGGCGGCAATTTGCGCCCAAAAACTGAAAAAACAATAAACACGGGCTCGGTCCAACGGCTAGCGGCTCAGCGTCGCGCTCAGGCGGGCGAGGGTGACGCCTGGCGAGCCTCGGCGAACAGCCGCCAGCAATTGCCGCCGGCGCGCTTGGCGGCATAGACGGCGCGGTCGGCACTGGCGAAGAGGCTGGTCGGATCGTCGATGGACGGCCGGGTGAGGGCGATGCCGATGCTGGCCCGTGGCCAGAGCTCGTGGCCCTCGTGGCGGAACGGCTGCTGGAGCGTGGCGACGAGGCGCCGCGCCAGGCGACGGGCGTCGTCGTTGTCCGTGCAGCTGCGGGCGAGGATCGCGAACTCGTCGCCGCCGAGCCGCGCCACCAGGTCGTATTGCCGGACCGAGGCGCTCAGCCGCCGGGCAACCTCGATCAGGATCGCGTCGCCGACGAGGTGGCCATGGGTGTCGTTGACCTGCTTGAAGTCGTCGAGATCGGCAACGAACAGGGCGAAGCTGCTCTGCGCCTCGAGGCTTTCCTGGTGCAGCTCGTCGAGCCGCTGCTGGAAGCAGCGCCGGTTGGCGAGCTGGGTCAGCCCGTCGTGCAGCGCCTCGTGCTCGGCCTCGGCCTTGGCGGCGGCGAGGTCGTGCGTCCGCTCGGCGACCCGCCGTTCGAGGTCTGCATAGGCCGCGCGGAGCGCCAGCTCGACCAGCTCGCGGCGGCGGATCTCGGCCTCCAGCCGCTCCGCTTTTTCGGCGAGCAGCGCCGGGCTCGGCAAGGCGAGCAACTTGGGGATCAGCGGCCAGAGCGCGATCGCGGTCGCCACCGAGACAAGGGCGGTCAGCAGCTTGACCAGCCCCTGCAGCCCGTAGACCGGCTGCCAGAGCGTCCAGACCCCGATCACGTGGGTCACGCCGCAGAGCGTGATGAAGAGGATGAACAGGCCGGCGACGCGGTGATGCCGGAAATCCGGGCGGCGGCGCACGAAGGTGTAGATGGCGGCGGGGATCGAGAAATAGGCGAGCGCGATCAGCCCGTCCGAGATCGCGTGCATCGCCACGAGGTCCGGCCGCCAGAGCAGGCAATAGCCGTGCGGCACGAAGGCGGCGGCACCGAACAGGTAGGCCAGCAGGACTTCCATCATATCCTTCGAACAATTAGCGATAGAATTTCTGCCCCTATCGCCTTAACAATTTGGTTTATGACGCGCGTCCGCGCAAGCCGATAAATCGCCGAGGCCTCGCTCCGTTCACGGGCTTGTCAGCCGGCGCCGATGCGCCCAATTTGCCAGGGCTCGGTCGGTTTCGGCGGCGGCGTTTTTGCGGCGGAGGGTTGGAACACGGCGCGCGGGATCACCCGGGAGGGTAGCGACGATCGGCTGAGCCGTGGCAGCGGCGCTGTCGCCGACGCGACCTTCGCGCGCGAGGTCGAGCGCGGCGTGCGCCTCGCCTTCGGCGTCCGGCTGATCGCCCTCTTGCTGATCGCCGTCTGGACGGCGCTGCGGATCGAGCCGCCCACCGTCT
>SLRI01000349.1 GCA_007131045.1 Rhodospirillales bacterium | reverse complement strand
GCCGCGCCAGACGCAGAGCCGTATCGGCGGTGATGCCCCGCTTGCCGGCGATGATCTGACCGAGACGATTGGCCGGAATGCGCATCAACACCGCCGCCCGATGTGCCGTGAGCCCGCGCGCGGCAAGCTCCGCGGCCACGGTCTGCCCAGGATGCACGGCAGTGAGCGGAATACCGTCCGCGTACGCAAAGATGGCGTCGTCGTCGGTATCGTCAGTGGGGATCATGGATGTGCACCTCGTAGGCATTGCCGTTCTCGAAACGAAAGAGGATGCGCCAGGGCCCGTTCACATCAATCGACCAATACTGGCGAAGATTCCCTTTCAGCTTGTGCAGTCCGACCGAGTTGAGACGGCTGAAGTCGTCGAGGGAGGTGGCAGCATTCAGCTCCATCAGACGCCGGCGAGCAAGAGCCTCGTCGAGCCCCGAGAACTTGGACTTGCCACCTTCGACGAAGCGTCGCGTCGCTGAGCCCTTGACGCTCTTGATCATACGGCCAGAGTACGACGAGCGGCGTCAAGCGACAAGCCTGACACGAGCGAACCAGAGACCACCCTCTCCACCCACCGCCAAAAAATGCCAAGAGGAATGGTGGGGCGTGGGGAGGCGCTGCCTCCCCACATCCTTTTCTTCTTCTTCTTGCTAGACTCGACCGCTCAGCTGGCGGGCTCGATCAGCTCGAAGTGGCTGGTGCCGCCGGAGGTGACGCCGGGGAAGGTCCAGCCGGCGATGGTGTCCGGGTTGACCATCAGTTCGGCGGCGAGGCTGGCGAGCGGGACGTTGGCGTAGAGGTCGAAGGCGAGCTCGAAGATCTCGCCGGCGAGGCGCTCGCGCTCGTCGGGGTCGATGGTGACCTTGTACTCGTCGACCAGGGCGTCGATCTCGGGGTGCTCGAACGGGTTGTTCGGGCGGCCGTGGCTGGCGAGGTAGTTGTCGATGCCGACCGCGCTCGGCTTGACCGGCAGGTTGCGCATCGGATGGAAGAGCTGGGCGGTGCGTGAGCGGCGCAGCGCACCGAGGCCAGCCCAGTCGAGCTCGATCATCTCCGTCTGAAAGCCGGCCTCCTCGAGGAAGACCTGCATCAGCTCGGCCATGGTCGGGAACTCGGTGCTGCCGGGGAGCTGGGTGATCAGGATCGGAATCACCGGCTCGGCGAAGTTCTCGGGATAGCCGGCCTCGGCGAGCAGCTGCTTGGCCCGCTCGGGGTCGTAGCCGTATTCGGCCTCGAAGCGCTCGGCGAGGTCGGGGCGATAGCCCTCGTGCCGGGGGTCCATGCCGAAGACGGGGAGGATCTCGGCCCTGCCGTCATAGACGATGTCGATCAGGGTCTCGCGGTCGACCGCCCGGTTGACCGCCTCGCGGATGCGGATGTCGAGCCAGGGAAGATCCGGATTGAGCGCCTCGTCACCTTCGAGGAAGAAGGTGCCGTTGAACAGGAACGAGGTCTGGTTCGAGGCATTGGTCGAGGAGATCACCTCGTAGCCGGCATCGATCGCGTCGGGCTGCAGTTCGCGCGGCAGGACGGCGATGTCGGCCTCGCCCGAGAGCAGCCCGGCGAGCACGGTCGAGGGCTCACCGATGAAGCGAAGTTCCAGGGTGTCGATCAGCGCGTCCTGGCCGGACCAGTGGTTCTCGACCTTCTCGAAAACCATGCCCTGGCCGACCGTGGCCGAGGCCAGGCGGAAGTGGCCGGTGCCGGCGGGCTGGTTCTGGTAGCCGTCGAGGCCCTCTTCGTCGTACTGCGCCTTGCTGTAGATCAGGAGCGAGCCGCGGCCGCCATGGGCGAAGAGGAAGTCGACCTGCGGCGCCTCGAGGTCGAAGCGGACGGTGCGCTCGTCGACCGCCGTTGCGGTCGCGGCCTGGAGCTGCGAGACGCCGATGATGTTGCTGTCGGGGCCGGTGTGCAGCTCGAAGCTGTGGACGATGTCCTCGGCGGTCACCGGGCCCCAGTCGTCGTGGAACTCCGCATTCTCGTGGAGCGTGAAGGTCCACTCGGTAAAGTCGTCGTTGTGCTCCCAGCTCTCCGCCAGGCCGCTGTTGTCGTAGAAGCCGGTCTCCGGGTCGTGGCCGACCAACCCCTGGAAGGCCGGGCGCAGGGTCGCGTCGCCCGGGGTCGCCCAGTAGAGCGTGCTCTCGACCGAGGGCGGGGTCATCATCAACGTGACGTCCTGCGCCGCCGCCGGCTGCCCGTAGGCGAAAGTGACGGTAAAGATTGCAGCGCTGCCGAGCCCGATCGCTCGCGCTTCTTGCCAAAACATTCATTGCCTCCTGATCGACGTCATGCGGCCATGCGCCGCACGATAGGTGTCTCTTTGCCGAATTGTGTACCGGCCGCCGCGAAGCTGACGGTGCCTTGCCACGGAGTCAAGGAGGCCGGCACCGCACGGCGCCGGCCTCGCTCGCCCTCGTGGCCGCGACCGCCGAGGCGGATCGGGCCGCTGATCACCTTTGCCGGCCGCCGGACGAGCGTCCGGCGGCCGTCGCTGCATTCCCGCCGGCGGCGGCTCAGTTCACCGTCGCGGACGGTCGATCGGTCTCCATTTCGCTGTCGTACTGCAGTCGTTGGATGGCTTCCTTGAGCCGCAGCTTCTCGCGCTTCAGCTTGACGAGGATGGTGTTGTCCGGGAGTGGCCGATGCTGCTCCTCGTCGATCTGCTGTTCCAGCCGGGCGTGCTTGGCGCGAAGGCTGTCGACATGCTCGTGCAGTGACATGGTCCGGAAACCCTCCCTTGATAGCCAGTGGGGACGTCAGTTTAGGGACGGGCAGGGGCGCCGTTCAAGGTAAAACTGTTGCGAACCGTCAGGATCTGTGTATGTTCCAACGTTTTTTCGCCGAACGAGTTCCTCTCAACCTGTGATTTCGCACACAACTCATTGTAATTCAAGGCGATTGTTCCTCGCACGTCGTGCCTGCCCGCCCCGCCGGAAATTCACCGGCGAGGTGCCCGAGTACCGCTCGCGGCAGCTCGCGGTCGGGATAGAGGGCCTCGAGATTGGCCGCGAACAGCGACGCCGCGGGAATCTCGGCATCCGCCACGGCGGCGGCCGCGAGACGCTCGAGCTGCAGCTGCTCGAGCCGCTCGAGGTCGAGCTCGAGGGCGAGCAGCGCACGGCGCCGGTCGGCCGCGATCGGTGCCAGGGCGCCGACGATTTCGGCGTCCTTCAGCGCCCGCCGCGCCTGTCGCAGCGGTTGCATGATCCGCGCCTGATGGTCGTCGCCCAAAGCCCGCAGCCGCCGGGCGAGCGGCGGCGCCAGGGGCCGGCCGGCACAGGCCGTCCACGCCGCCAGGAGCACCAGATTGACGTCGAGCCCGTGCCCGTCCTGAAGCGTCAGGCACGCGGCCTCCACCCCGGGCCGGCCGTAGAGCTCGAGCGAAAAGTCCCAAAAGGCCGAGGCCGGCCAAGCGGCGCTCATTCGCCCAGACGATAGACCGCCGCACCGATCAGCCCGGTCTGCGGGTTGGTCACCAGCCGGCACGGGATGGTGGAGAGAAAGCCGCCGAGCCGGCCCTTGGCCTCGAACCGCGCACGAAAGCTCACATGGTCGAAAAACCGGCCGAGCTTGCCGCAGAGCCCGCCGCAGATATACACCCCGCCCTTGGCCCCGAAGCTGAGCGCCAGATCACCGGCCGCCCCGCCCAAGAGCCCGCTGAACACGCGCAGCGCGTCGATCGCGAGATCCGAGCCGTCCGCGGCGGCGCGGGTCACCACCTCGGGCCGGTCGCCCGCGAACTCCCGCCCGGAGATGGCGGCGATCGCCCGGGTCAGGGTGACCAGGCCCGGGCCGGAGATCAGCCGCTCGTTGGAGACGTGCGGAAAGCGCTCGAAGAGGCGGCGCAACAGCTCGATCTCGAGCGCGTCGTGCGGCGCAAAGGAGACGTGGCCGGCCTCGCTTGCGACCACGATCGGCCCCTCCGGCCCGGGCACCAGGCCAGCGGCACCCAGGCCGGTGCCCGGCCCGATCACCGCGATCGGCCAGCCGGCGAGCGCCGTGCCGCCGCCGATCGGCTCGCTGTCATCGGAACCGAGATGGGGAATCGCCGCGGCTTGCGCTGCGAAATCGTTGATCACCTCGAGCCTGGCCACGCCCAAAGCCGATTGAAGCGCCGAGCGGGTGAAGGTCCAGGGGCTGTTGGTGAAGCGGATGACCTCGGCATCGACCGGTGTCGCGACCGCGATCACCGCCTCGTGGACGGCGGGCGGGCCACCCGGATGGCCGGCCAGATAGGCCAGCGCCGCTTCGGCCAGGCCCGGATAGTCCCGCACCGGCAGATGGCGCGGATCGACCAGCAGTTCGGGCCCGGCCACCTTGCCGGGCGGCAGCCCGTGGCTGATCGCAAAGCGGGCATTGGTCCCACCGATATCGGCGACGAGTCGCGACATGACATTCCTTTCCTGGAGCAAGGTGCCTTCCCGCCGGCCCGATCGTCAAGCGCCGGCCGCGCGAACGAACCGGCTGCACCGCGCCCACTTATATGGTAAGAACGCGCCATGCGGGCGGCGGTTATACGCCAAGTGGACCCGACCTTTTTTGCTTCGGATCAAGCTCCAGCATGAAGAACCGCAGCGATCACCTGACCATCGACACCGAGCTCGCCAGTCTGCGCGCGGCCCACCGCGCGCTCGACTGTCGGATCGAGCAGTTGCGGGCGGACGGCTTCCTCGATCAGGTGGCGCTGCAGCGGCTCAAGCGGCAAAAGCTGATCTTGAAGGACCGCATCACGCAGCTCGAGCACGACCGGCTGCCCGACATCATCGCGTAGCGGTCGACGGACATCGAAACGCCGCAAAAGGCGTGCATACAGCTCGTCGTCAACAGGTGGCCGGAGGCCGCCGTGCGGAGGGTAGCACCATGAGCCGAGCCGACATCGCCGAATCGCCCGAGGAGGGCCCGACCTT
>SLRI01000139.1 GCA_007131045.1 Rhodospirillales bacterium | reverse complement strand
CGGCTCGGGTGCCGCGATGGGGGCTGCCGCAGGCGCCGCCGTCGGCATCGCTTCGGGTGGATTCTTGAGCAAGACCATCACAGGTGCGGCGATCGGCGGCGCCGGCGGCTTCATCTACGACCAGGTCCAGCGCGAGCGCGAGCGCGACTGAGCCCGCCGCACACACCAAGAAACAGAAATCAGCATCGGGGAGTATTCGTCATGCGCTTGAAGGGCAAGCGGGCCTTGGTCACCGGGGCAGCCTCCGGCTTCGGCCGGGCGATCGCCGAGACCTATGTCCGCGAGGGCGCCAAGGTGGCCCTCGTCGACATCAACGGTGATGCGGCCGAGGCCACGGCGTCGCGGATCGGCGAGCGGGCGATTCCGATCGCCTGCGACGTCGCCAAGGGTGACGAGGTCGCAGCCGCGGTCGAGAAGTGCCTGAAGGCCATGGGCGGGCTCGACATCGTCGTCAACAATGCCGGGATCAGCCACAAGAACCGGCCGATGCTCGAGGTCGGCGAGGAGGAGTTCGACCGGGTATTCGCCGTCAACGTCAAGGCGATCTACCACATGGCCCACGCCGTGGTGCCGCATTTCCGCGCGCATGGCGGCGGCGTGATGATCAATGTGGGCTCGACGGCCGGCATCCGCCCCAGGCCCGGGCTCACTTGGTACAACGCATCGAAGGCCGCGGCCAACCTGATGAGCAAGTCGATGGCGGTGGAGCTTGCACCCGACAACATCCGGGTCTGCGCGCTGGCCCCGGTGATCGGCGAGACGGCGCTGCTCGAGACCTTCATGGGGGTGCCGGACACGCCCGAGAACCGGGCGAAGTTCGTGGCCACCATCCCGCTCGGCCGGATGAGCCAGCCGCAGGACATCGCCAATGCGGCGCTCTGGCTCGCCTCCGACGAGGCCGGCTTCATCACCGGCGTCGTGCTCGAGGTCGATGGCGGGCGTTGCGTCTGAGTAATCTCGACCCACTTTAAGGCTGCAGTGCCGTGCTGCTGCGATTTTCGGCGCGGAACGCGGCCGGGGGTTGCCGGGCCGCGGCATTGAACGATCTTGCTTCGGACGTGCATCGAGCGGCATAACCGCCGCGCACCGCCGAACGCCCAAAGTCCAGGAGGAAGACTTGCCACGCGAGGGCTCCGTTATCGACGCCGAAAGCCAACTCGGGCTGCCCGAGCACCCGGATCATCCGGTCGATGTCCGCGAAACCTTCGGCATCGATGCCGACATGCGGGTCAAGGGCTTCAGCCAGCGCACCGACTACGTGCCGGAGTTCGACCCGACCTACCAGTTCGACCGGCCGACCACGCTCGCCATTCTCGCCGGCTTCGCCCACAACCGCCGGGTGATGATTCAGGGCTATCATGGCACCGGGAAGTCGACCCATATCGAGCAGGTGGCGGCACGGCTGAACTGGCCCTGTGTGCGCGTGAACCTGGACAGCCACATCAGCCGCATCGACCTGATCGGCAAGGACGCCATCGTGCTGCGCGAGGGCCAGCAGGTCACCGAGTACCGCGAGGGTATTCTGCCCTGGTCGCTGCAACATCCGGTAGCCCTCGTCTTCGACGAGTACGACGCCGGCAGGCCGGACGTCATGTTCGTCATCCAGCGGGTGCTCGAGGCGCAGGGCCGGATGACGCTGCTCGATCAGAACAAGATCCTCCGCCCGCACCCGTCCTTCCGCCTCTTTGCCACGGCGAACACGGTCGGGCTCGGCGACACCTCGGGCCTCTATCACGGCACCCAGCAGATCAACCAGGGCCAGATGGATCGCTGGAGCGTGGTCGTGCAGCTCAACTATCTGTCGCACGAGGACGAATGCCGGATCGTCCTGGCCAAGTGCCCGCGCTACGATACCGCCGAAGGCAGGAAGACCATCGCCTCCATGGTGCGGCTCGCCGACCTTTCCCGCGCCGGTTTCATCGCCGGCGACATCTCGACCGTCATGTCGCCCCGCACGGTGCTGACCTGGGCCGAGAACACCGAGATCTTCGGCGACGTGGGCTTCGCCTTTCGGGTCACCTTCCTCAACAAGTGCGACGAGGCGGAACGCGCGATCATCGCCGAGTACTACCAGCGCTGCTTCGGCAAGGAATTGCCGGAATCGGCGGCCAACCTCCTGGTCGCTTGAGCCGAGGCGGCCGATAACGCGGATGGGGCGGGCGTGAAGGATCGACTCGACGTTTTCGAGCGCGCACTCGGGGCCACGACACGGGCCATTGCCGAGGAGCCCAAGCTCGAATTCACGCTCCGTGCCGGCAACCGCCGCGGCCCGGCCGGCAAGGCCGAGGTGATCCGCGTCGCCCCGCCGCGCCAAGACATGCCGGGCACCGAGATCGCCCGGGTCCGGGGCGAGGCCGACAGCCAGGCGCTGCGGCGTCGCTATCACGACAACGGCCTGCACCGTCGCATGGTGCCGGACGGCGAGATCGCCGGGCTGCTGTTCGACGGGCTCGAGCAGCTGCGGGTCGAGCTCGTCGGTGGCCGCGACATGGCCGGCGTGCGCGCCAATCTCGAGGAGCTCTTCCGCCGGCGCACCGGCGAGCCCGGCCCGACCGGCGAAGCCGGCCAGGACGCGTCCGTCGCCGAGATCGTCGAGCTCTACATGCGCGAGCGGCTGCAGGGCTACCGGCTGAGCGAGAAGCAGGCCCACCAGCTCGATGCTTGGCGCGACTGGCTCGACGGCAAGGTCGAGGCGGTGCTGCCCGAGCTCGACGCCGTGGCCGCCGATCAGGATGCCTACGCCCGTCGGGTGCGCGAGCTGATGACCGATCTCGGTCTCTCGGACGCCCTGGCCGAGGAGCAGGAGCCGGATTCCGCCGACGATGACAGCGACGAGGATCAGACCGAGCAGGGCCCGAGCGAGCCCTCCTCCGGCGACGACGAGGAGGGCGGCGACGAGCCGCAGCGCGCCGACGCCCAGGAGAGCGCTGCCGAGGAGCGCTCCGAGGAGGACATGGCGGCCGAGGAGGCGGCGAAGAGCGAGGACCAGTTCCAGGAAGGGGCCGAGGAGGACGCCGGCGAGGACCCGCGCACCAACCAGCCCAAGGAGCTGCCGCCCGGTGCCGGCCACGACGGCTATCGCGTCTTCACCAGGCAGTACGACGAGGAGGTCGGCGTCGCCGACCTCTGCGGTGTCAGCGAGCTGCAGCGTCTGCGCGCCCAGCTCGATAGCAACCTGCAGCGCTTCGAGGGGATGATCGGGCGGATCGCCAACCGGCTGCAGCGCAAGCTGATGGCGCAGCAGCAGCGGAGCTGGGACTTCGATCTCGACGAGGGCATCCTCGATGCCGCCCGTCTCGCCCGGATCATCATCAACCCGACCACGCCTCTCTCCTACAAGATGGAGAAAGAGACCGAATTCCGCGATACGGTGGTCAGCCTCTTGATCGACAACTCGGGCTCGATGCGCGGCCGGCCGATCGCGGTCGCCGCCATGACCGCCGACATTCTGGCGCGCACCCTCGAGCGCTGCGGCGTGAAGGTCGAGATCCTGGGCTTCACCACCCGCGCCTGGAAGGGCGGGCAGGCGCGCGAGAGCTGGCTGAGGGCCGGCAAGCCCGGCGGTCCGGGCCGGCTCAATGATTTGCGCCACATCGTCTACAAGCCCGCCGACGCGCCCTGGCGCCGGGCGCGGCCCAATCTCGGGCTGATGCTCCGGGAAGGTCTCCTGAAGGAGAACATCGACGGCGAGGCCATCTTGTGGGCGCACAACCGCCTGCTCGGCCGGGCCGAGCAGCGGCGCATCCTGATGGTCATCTCCGACGGAGCGCCGGTCGACGACAGCACGCTGTCGGCCAATCCGGGCAACTACCTCGAGAAGCATCTGCGCGAGGTGATCGAGTGGATCGAGACCCGCTCGGACGTCGAGCTGCTCGCGATCGGCATCGGCCACGATGTCACCCGCTACTACCGGCGCGCCGTCACCATCTCCGATCCCGAGCAGCTCGGTGGCACGGTGCTCGGCCAGCTTTCCAGCCTTTTCGACACCGCCCGCCGCGCTGCCTGAGCACGGCGGCGTTTTGGGGGATGACGCCATGGCGGCGAAGAGCAGCGTTCCGGTCGGCCACTGGGTCGAGCTGCCGGTGGCGGTCGAGGTCACCCGCGGCATCCGGGTCGAGAGCCGGCATCGCGTGGCCCTCGTGGTCGCCGATGCGGCGGGCGAGGTGCGCCTTGCCGTCGGCGATCCGGACGTCCGGGTTTTTCCGCGCTCGGCGATCAAGCCGATCCAGGCGATCCCGCTGGTCGAAAGCGGTGCCGCGGACGCCTTTGCCCTCGATGCGGCGGAACTCGCCCTGGCCTGCGCCTCGCACGGTGGCGAGGACGACCATGTCGAGACGGTGACGGCCTGGCTGCGGCGGCTCGGCCTCGATGCCGAGGATCTCGCCTGTGGGGCGCATTTGCCGTCGCACCAACCGACCGCCGCCGCACTGCAGCGCCACGGCCGCGAGCCGACCCGGGCGCACAACAACTGCTCGGGCAAGCACACCGGCATGCTGACCACGGCCGTCCACTTTGTCGAGCCGACCCAGGGCTACGAATTGCCGAACCACCCGGTGCAGCAGCGGATTCGCGCCGTGCTCGAGGGCATGGCCGGCGAGACCGTGCCGCCGCCGCCCGGCATCGACGGCTGTGGCATCCCGGCCTGGACAGTCTCGCTCCTGGGCCTCGCCCGGATGGCCGCCCGTTTCGCCGATCCGGCCGATCTGGCCCCGTCGCGCCGTGCCGCCGTCCATCGCCTCACCGCGGCGATGCAGGCCGAGCCCTGGTACGTGGCGGGCACCGGCCGGCTCTGCAGCGAGCTGATGCAGGCGGCCCCGCACGTCCTGGTCAAGACCGGCGCCGAGGGGGTTTTCTGGGCGGCCCTGCCGGAATTGGGCCTCGGGCTCGGCCTCAAGGTCGAGGACGG
>SLRI01000608.1 GCA_007131045.1 Rhodospirillales bacterium | reverse complement strand
CTGGTCGAGAACGTCTCGCTGCCGCCGGCGGTCGAGGAGGCGATGGACCGCCGCACCTCGATGGGGGTGATCGGTGATCTGAAGAAGTACACCCAGTTCCAGGCGGCAGAAGCCATGCGGGCGGCGGCGTCCAACCCGGCCGACGGTGGGGCGAGTGCCGGGATCGGGATGGGCATGGGCATGGCGATGGCCAAGCATTTCGCCGATTCGATGGGCGGTGGTGGTGGCGAGGCCGCACCGGCCGCACCCCCTGCCCCGCCGCCGATCCCGACGAGCAAGAGCTTCTTCATCGCCCGCGGCGGCGAGCCGGACGGGCCCTACGAGGTGGCCCAGTTGCGCGAGCAGCGCCAGGCTGGCCGCTTCGGTGCCGATGATCTGGTCTGGGCCGAGGGCATGGCCGGCTGGGAGAAGGCAGCGGGCGTGGCCGAGTTGAAGGGTCTCTTCCCGCCGGCCCCGCCACCGCTTCCGGGTCGCTGAGCGGACGCTATGGGTTTCAAGCTCGGGCCCTGGGGGCTCAGGAAGCCGGCGGCTGATGCGTCGGCCGTAGACGCACCGCCGGCAGAAACGAAGCGCGAGGCGCAGCTCGCTTGCGAGCAGTGCGGCGCGGTCCTGAGCTATGCGCCGGGCACCGACACGCTGAAATGCGAGTATTGCGGCCACACCAACCGGATCGAGGCGCCGAAGACCGAGATCCGCGAGGAATGCCTGGACACGGCGCTTTCAGAGGGATTGGGTGACGCGCCGATCGAGGAGACCCGCACCGTCAAATGCGGCTCTTGTGCGGCCGAGTTCACCTTCGATCCGGCGATCCACGCCGGTTCCTGCCCGTTCTGCGGCCATTCGATCGTCGAGGACACCGGCATCCACCGGCAGATCAAGCCTGCGGCCCTTCTCCCCTTTCTGCTCACCGAGCGGGAGGCCAGGGAGCGGGTGCGCAACTGGCTGCAGAAGCTCTGGTTCGCGCCCACCAAGCTGAAGACCTATGCCCGCGACCAGGGCCGCCTCTCGGGCGTCTACCTCCCCTACTGGACCTTCGACAGCAAGACCCGGACCCGCTACAGCGGCCGGCGCGGCGACTACTACAACGTGCCCACCCGGGTTCGAACCCAGGTCAAGGGCAAGATGGTGACCCAGACGCGAAACGTCAGGAAGGTCCGCTGGCGCCCGGCCTCGGGCGAGGTCAGCCGGTACTTCGACGACGTGCTGGTGCTGGCCAGCCGCTCGCTGCCGACCTGGATGACCGACCGGCTCGAGCCCTGGGACCTGATCGGCCTGAAACCCTACACGCCCGAGTTCGTCGCCGGGTTCCAGGCCGAGGCCTACCAGCAGGGGCTCGACGAGAGCTTCGAGGTGGCGGCCGAGAAGATGCGCGAGGTGATCGCCCAGGATGTCCGGCGGGCGATCGGCGGCGATGTCCAGGAGGTCCACCGGATGGACATCCAGCACGCCGACCGCCGCTTCAAGCACGTCCTCCTGCCCTGCTGGCTCGGGGCCTATCTCTTCGGCAACAAGAGCTTCCACCTCTGCGTCAATGGGCGGACCGGCGACGTTTCGGGCGAGCGGCCCTATAGCTGGGTCAAGGTCGGTTTTGCGATCGTAGCCGCCGCCGTCCTGGCCGGGATCGTGCTCGGCATTTTCATGGCCACGCAATAATGGCCGACGCCACCCCTGCCCCGGGAGCCATGCGCGACCTCTACGATCTCCTGACCGGCGACGACGAGGCCCGGGTCTGCAAGGACATCCCGGACGAAGCCTGCCGGGAGCAGCCCAAGAGCTTCTTCCGGCACGGCCTGGCACTCGCCGCGACCAAGCTCGGCGACGGCTTGGCCGATCCCAAGCTGGTCCTTTCCTGGCTGCTCTCCAGCCTCGGTGCGCCCGGCTATCTGATCGGCCTCCTGGTGCCGGTGCGCGAATCGCTCTCGCTCTTGCCGCAACTCCTGGTCGCAGCGCAGCTTCGCGCCTTTGCCGTCCGCAAGTGGTTCTGGGTCGTCGCCACCGCGGTCGAGGGTGTGGCCCTCGGGCTGATGGCGCTCGCAGCACTCTTCCTCGGCGGGACGATTGCCGGCTGGACGATCATCCTCTGCCTCGCACTCTTCAGCCTCGCCCGCGGCGTCGCCTCGATCGCGCAGAAGGACGTGCTCGGCAAGACCATCGCCAAGACCCGCCGCGGCACGGTCTCGGGCTATGCCGGGACCATCGCGAGCTTCGGCACCGGCGCCTTCGGCCTCTATCTCGTGGCCTTCAGCCAGAACGACGACCCCGGGTTCTTCGCCCTGCTGCTGACAGCGGCAGGTGCCTTGTTCCTGATAGCGGCCCTGGTCTTCAGCCGGATCGAGGAGCAGCCCGGCGCCACCGAGGGCGGCGGCAATGCGATCGCGTTCACCAGAAACGAGTTCGCCCGGCTCGGCGACGAGCCGACCTTCGCCCGCTTCGTCGCGGCCAGAGCGCTGTTCGTCTCGGCCGCCCTCCTGCCGCCCTACCTCGTCATGGCGCTGCAGCGGGCCGAGGGCACGGGGCTCTTCGATCTCGGCCAGCTGATCCTGGCGTCGGGCATCGCCGGCGGGCTCAGCTCCTTCGTCTGGGGCAGGCTCGCCGACAAGTCCAGCCGGCTGGTGATGATGGCAACCGGCGGCCTTGCCGGTGCCACGGCGCTGATCGCTGGATTGTTGGCCCTCGTGGCCCCGGCCGCCCTCGGCCTGCCGCTCCTGATCCCGGCTGCCATCTTCCTCGTGGCGCTCTCCCACGCCGGCATGCGGATCGGCCGCAAGACCTATATCGTCGATTTCGCCGGATCGGAACGCCGTGCCGGCTACGTGGCGCTCAGCAACACCCTGATCGGCGTGGTCCTGCTGCTGAGCGGCCTGGTCGGCGTCTTCGCCGAGCTCGCCGGCATCGGCCTCACCTTCCTCCTGCTCGCCGCCTGCGCCGGCCTCGGCGTCTGGCTGGCAAGCGGGTTGCCGGAGGTGCAGGCGGATTGATCGGGCAGCGCAAGAGGTGGCTCAAAGCGCCCCCCAGCCCAGGATCGCGAGGTAGACGACGTAAAGGGCGAGCAGCACGGCGCCCTCGCGCCGCGACACCCGCCAGCCGCTGACCGCGAAGAAGAGCAGCATCACGGTCGCCGCCAGCATCACCCAGATGTCGAACTCGATGATCTCGAACGGCACGTCGAGGGGATGGACGGCCGCGGTGATTCCGAGAATGCCGAAGGTGTTGTAGATGTTGGAGCCCAGGATGTTGCCGAAGGCGACGTCGCCGTGCTTCTTCAAAGCGGCGATGATCGCGGTCACCAGCTCCGGCAGGGAGGTGCCGATCGCCACCACCGTGAGCCCGATCACCGCCTCCGAAATCCCGGCCACGACCGCGAGCTCGATCGCGCCATCGACCAGCAGCTTGGCACCATAGATGGTGAGCGCGATGCCGCCGATCGCGAAGGCCAGGGCCAGCGGCAGCTTCATCGGTCTGTCGGAGACCGGGAGCTCGGCCGCCGCCGCGTGGATCGCCGCCGCCTCGTCGGGGCTGCGGCTCTCCTTGATGTAGGTGAAGACGATATAGGCCAAAAGGGCGGCGACGAAGCCGATCCCGGTCCAGCGGTCGAGATGGCCGACCATGACCACGCCGGCGAGGATGAGGGCGCTCGCCCCCACCACCGTGCCATCGCGAAAGAACGCCTTGGGATCGCAGATCACCGGCAACAAGAGAGCGCCGATGCCGAGGATCAAGAGGATGTTGGCGATGTTCGAGCCCACCACGTTGCCGACCGCGATGCCGGGGGAGCCCGCGAAGGCCGCCTGCAGCGAGGTCACGAGTTCGGGTGCGGAGGTGCCGAAGCCGACGAGTGCTATGCCGATGAAGAGCGGTGACAGCCCGAGCCGCATGGCCGTCGCCACCGCACCGCGCACCAAGGCCTCGCCACCCAGGACGAGGAGCACGAAACCTGCCACAAGCGACAGCACCATCGATCACGACCCCGAGACGAACGCGGCGACAAAGCCGCGCCGGTATAGAGGATAAGGCGAGCTTGCACAGCAGGAGATCAACCCTCGGACGGCGGCCCTGATGCCATGTGGCAAGCCGACAGCCTGATCCTCGTCACCCTCACCTTCCTCGCCGCCGGGCTGGTCAAGGGCGTGGTCGGGCTCGGCCTGCCGACCATCGTCCTGGGCGTCCTGGCGCTGCCGCTTGGCATCACCCAGGCGATCGCCGTGCTCCTGGTGCCCTCCCTCATCACCAATGCCGTTCAGGGCTTTTCGGGCCCAGAGCCCTTGGCCACCTGCCGCCGTCTCTCGCCGCTCTTGCTGGCAGCGGCCCTGGGCATCGTTGTCGGCACCGGCGCCTTGGCCCGGAGCACCGGCACCGGCCCGGCCGTGGCCCTGGGCGTCTTGATCGCGCTGCACGGGACGATCAGCCTGCTCGCCCCGCCGATCCCGCATCCCGGCCGCAACGAGCGCTGGCTCTCGCCGTTGACCGGCCTCGCCAACGGCCTGATCACCGGCTTCACCGGCTCGGCCATCCTCCCGGCCGTGCTCTATTTTCAGGCGCTGGGCCTCGACAAGGAACGGCTGGTGCAGGGGATGGGGCTGTTGTTCTGCGTCTCGACCGCGGTCTTGATGCTGGCCTTCACCCAGCACCGGCTGTTGACGCTGGAGCTCCTCCTGCTCTCCACGCTGGCGTTGGTTCCGGCGCTGGCCGGGCTCTGGCTCGGTGGCCGGATTCGCCGCCGCATCGCCGAGGAGCGCTTTCGCCGGCTGTTGTTCGTGGCGCTGATCGTGCTCGGCGTCGGCATCGTCTGGCGGACCATCGGCTGATCGGGATTGACCCGAACGGCGGCCTTGCGCGTAGTGACGGGCAAAGGAGTTTTCGGATGTTGTGCAAAAATCGTGGACGACGGACTTATGCGGCAGCCCTGGTCACCGGCGCCTCCTCGGGCATCGGCGAGGCTTTCGCCCG
>SLRI01000111.1 GCA_007131045.1 Rhodospirillales bacterium | reverse complement strand
GTCGAAGACGAAGCTGAGGATTTGCATGACGGCGGGCATGATCTTGCGGCCGCCGGAGGCGCCGATGGCGATGCGGTGGGCGGCGTCTTCGGCGATGACGGGGCACATGTTGGAGAGCGGGCGTTGGCCGGGCACCAGTGAGTTGGGGCGGCCTGGCCTCGGGTCGAACCACATGATGCCGTTGTTCATGAGGATGCCGGAGGAGGGCAGGACGACCTTGGCGCCGAAGAGCGAGAGGAGGGTTTGGGTGAGGGAGACCATGTTGCCGGCTTCGTCGATGACGGAGAGGTGGCTGGTGCAGGCGGGGGCTGGGCCGTCGGCCGCGTGGCCGTCCTCCTCCAGGCGCGTGGCGTAGCCTTCGCGGAGCACTTCGGCGTAGGATTTGAAGGCGGCGGCTCTGGGCCAGTCGCCTTCGAACGGGCGGCCGTGCAGGGCATCGAGGCAGGCGAGCAGGGTGTGGCCGGCGAAGAGGCCGGGCATGGCGTGGACGGTTGCCTTGCCGTAGCGCTGCGCGAGGGGCTCGTGCATCGATGCCTGGTAGCCTTCGAGGTCGGCGCTACCGAGCGGGCTTTCGAGGTCGCGGCAGTCGGCGAGGACGCGTTCGGCGAGGCCGCCGCGGTAGAGGGTGTCGGTGCCTTCCTCGGCGATCAGGCCGAGGCTGGCTTCGAGGCCGCCGAGGACGAGGCGGGTGTCGGCGCCGGTGGAGGCCGGGACGGGCGGCAGGCCGTCGGGGAGGTAGATTTCTCGGCTGCGCTCGAAGCCGCGGAGATCGCGGGCGGCGGTCGCGATCAGGAGTGCGGCGTACCAGTCGATTTCCAGGCCCAGGGCGGCGAGCTTTTGGGCTGGGGCGACGAGTTCGGCCAAGCCCGTTCGGCCGAAGCTCTGGTGTGCGAGGCCGAGGGCTGCGAGGCCGCCGGGGACGGCGAAGGACATGGGGCCCTTCAGGTTGCGGTCGCCCTCGACGGCGGGCCAGCCGAAGAGGTCGCCGGCGACGCCACCGGTGAGCGGGTAGGCTTCGGGATCGAGGGATCGGGGGGCGATCATGCCGCCGTCGATCGCGTGGGTTTTGCCGGTATCGGCGCGATAGACGAGGAGGGCTGCACCGCCGCCGAGGCCGCTCATCCAGGGCTCGGTGGCCGCGAGGGCGAGCGAGGTGGCGACGGCGGCATCCACGGCGTCGCCGCCGGCGGCCAGCACCTCGGCGCCGACCTCTGCTGCCTTGCGGTTCTGGGCTGCGACCACGCCACGCTTGCCGTGGACGGCATGCTTGGCGATTCGGGTGGTTTCGGCGAAGGCGCTCAAGGGGAAGTCTCCAGACGAGGCGGGCGACGACCACGGCAGAGTCGCGCTGCTCGGGGGCGGGCTGTCGCCAGCACTACCACCGGCCGGATGTCGTCGATGCGGTCGCACGGGCACGACACGGAGCCGGCGATTGGGCGAGTCCTAGCCCCGATGGCCGATCGATGCCACCCCCCGACTGCGGCCATTGCCTGCCGGGATGCGACAGCGGGGCAATGGGCCCAGGTCCCGGATCCCGGGGGTCAGGCGGGGGTGCCGAGCGAGTCGTCGCCGCGGCGATGGCGCACGAGTGCCAGGGTGATGACGGCGAGGACCAGCGGCAGGGCCAAAAGGTTCATCGGCTGCCAGGTGACCCACTCGTGCAGCGCCCCGCTGGCAGCGGCCGAGATGGTCACCGCGGTGAACAGGCAGAGGTCGTTGAAGCCCTGGACCTTGGCTTTTTCGCTCGGCCGATGCGCGCGGGTCAAAAGGGTCGTGCCGCCGATGAACATGAAGTTCCACCCCAAGCCGAGGAGGAAGAGGGCGGCGAGGAAGTTGCCGAACTCGATGCCGGCGGCGTTGATCGCGATGCAGCCGATCATCAACACCCCGCCGCATGCTATGAGCCGTTCGGCGCCGTAGCGGGCGATCAGCGAGCCGGTGAAGAAGCTGGGCGCGAACATGCCGACGACGTGCCACTGGATGACCGTGGCGCTGTCGGCGAAGGCGAAGCCGCAGGCGAGCATCGCCAGCGGCGTCATGGTCATCAGGAGGTTCATGGTGACGTAGGCGACCAGGGCCGAGGCGAAGGCTGTGATCGCCACGGGCTGGCGGATGATCTCGAGCAGCGGCCGGGCCGGCTCGTCGCTGGCCTCGGCCTCGCGCATCGGGATGTCGAGGAAGAGCAGCGTGACCGTGGCGAAGAGGGCAACGACGGCGATCGCGAGGTAGCAGCCGGCGAAGAGGAAGGGCGGGACCAGGTCCTGGGTCGCCTTGGCGAGTTCCGGCCCGAGGAAGCCCGCGACCAGGCCGCCCGCCATGACCAGGCTGATCGCCCGGGCCCGGGCCGCCATCTTGTCGGCGGCAGCACTGACGTCGGCCGCATCGGCTGCACTGAAGCGGTAGTATTGGGCGAAGGCGGCGAAGACCCCGTAGAGCAGCCCTGCTGCGATGAAGAGGGTGAAGCTCGCCTGGACGATGGCATAGGCGCCCAGGAGCCCCGAGACGATGCCGAACAGGCCGCCGATCACCAGCCCGGCCCGGCGGCCGATCCGGCCCATCAGCAGGGAAGCCGGCATGGTCGCCAGCATGGTGCCGAGAAACTGTGAGGCCAGGGGAATGGTCGCCATTGCCGGATTGGGGGCGATGGTGAGGCCGACCAGGCCCGAGGTCGTGATCAGGATCGTGTTGGCGATGAAGAAATAGGCCTGGCAGGAGGCCAGGATCGCGACATTTCGCACCAGTGAGGGTGTATGCATAACGGCCTCTTTAGCCTCTGAGGTCATCCGGTGGAACCGGAGAGATCACCAAGGGAGAAACTCATGGCTGCGTTCGCCGCTTTTTTTGCCAGGACCGGCGCTTTGGCCGCCCTTCTCGCGATCACCCTGGGCGCGGGCCCGGCCATGGCGCGTGGCTGCTTTCCGATCGCCGAGCGCGGCCTGCCCGGGGTCCAGCTGGCCAGCCTGCCGGCCGAGGCCACGGTCGGCATCACCTTTCTCGGCCATGCCAGCTTCTGGATCGAGACGGCGGGCGGGGTGACCGCGATCACCGACTACAACGGCGTCCATGTCGGACCGGACACCCCCGACATCGTCACCATGAACAACGCGCACCGCACCCATTTCACCGACAGCCCCGATCCTGCCATCGAGCACGTGCTGCGCGGCTGGAACCCGGCCGGCGGCGTCGCCGAGCACGACCTCGACCAGGGCGATCTTCGGGTCCGCAACATCCCGACCTCGGTGCACGGGCGGACAGGCATCCATGCCAACTCGAACTCGATCTTCGTCTTCGAGGTCGAGGATCTCTGCATCGCCCATCTCGGCCACCTGCACCACGTGCTGACCGACATGCATCTGGGCGAGCTCGGCCTGATCGACATCCTCCTGGTGCCGGTCGACGGCAGCTTCACCATCGGCCAGCCGCTGATGCGCCGGGTGATCGATCAGATCGGCCCGTCGGTGGTCATCCCGATGCACTATTTCGGCCGGGCTTCGCTCGACCGCTTCTTGGATCTGATGAGCGACGAGTGGACGATCGCCGTGGCCGAAGGGTCGAGCGTCGCCTACGACCGGCTGACCCTGCCGCACCGGCAAGTCCAGGTGCTGCAACCGGTCCGGCCGTAGCCGCGGGCGCGGCGAACCTTCCGAGAGGCCGCGACTTAACCAATCCGGCGCCGAATGTCTTAACGTTTGGCCCTATCCTGGTGCCGCCGCCGGCAGTCAATGGCTGCCGGCATCGCAGTGATGTCAATGTTAATTTAATCATAGCCGGAAATCTGGTTAATCCATTATTCTTCAAATACTTGGAGATGAGTAGCATGTCCTGCCGACGAATGGCTCATGGTTAAATTAAAACCGGCAATCATCGACACTTCTCTGATCGATAAACTGACAGTCGATAGACGAAACCTGCCCGATAGCAAATAAGCGGCGAGGCGACACGCCTCTCCGATTAACGAAAGGGCAGCGACGATGAGCGAGCGCAGGCATTGGGCCAGGCCGGGATTCTCGGCACTCGTATTGATGACACTCGCCGCGTGCAGTGGTGGCGGTGGTGGCGGCAGCAGCGGTGGCGGCGGGTCGAATACGCCTAGCGCCGGTGCCAGCATTCCCAATCCCTATGCCGCCGCCGGCAGCAACACGCCCAACAAGCTCGGCACCCTGCACGTCTTCGGCGACAGCTATTCGGACATCGATTCTCCGGTCCGCAGCTGCGGCAATCGCGGCGCCATCGAGCATTGCACGCCCAAGGGCCAAATGTGGTCGGAGCGGCTGGTCGCCTCGGGCTCCGGCGCAACGCTCGAGAGCTACGCCCGCGACGGGGCGTCGGCAGTCAATGGCGGCGTCTACGGCACCGCGACCAACGATTTCAGGAACCAGGTCGATCAGTGGAGCAACGGCCTCGACCTCGGGGCCAACGACCTGACGATCGTCTACATGGGCTACAACGACGTCAACACCCGCCTCGTCGGGGAGTTGCCGCCGTCGATCGCCGACTACGCCACACAGGTGGAGCGACTGATCGCGGCCGGGGCAACGGCCAGCGAGCGACGCCTGTTCCTCACCCTTCTGCACGATTTCGGCTCCACGCCGCACGACCAATGGAACACGAAGACGCCGCGCTCGATCGCCATGAACGACGGCATCAAGGGGGTCGTCGACGGCAAGGCCAACGTGGTCGCTGTCGACATGTTCACCGTGTTCGAGCGGATCATCGCCGATCCCGCTCGCTACGGCCTCACGAACGTCACCGGCGTGCCGGGCCCGGGGGTGGATTCCAGCACCTGGCTGCACGCCGACGGCGCGCATTTCAGCGCCCGCGGCCAGGAGTTGGTGGCGCAGGTCTACAACCACTACATCACCCGCGGCTGGGACCTCGCCAACTCGCTGCAGGGCAGCGAGGCCAACCGCAACAAGCTCAACGACGACGTCGACCAGCGGCTGGCCCAGCTGTCGTTGATCG
>SLRI01000329.1 GCA_007131045.1 Rhodospirillales bacterium | reverse complement strand
GGTCCTGGAACTCCGGGCGCATCCGCTTGAAGCCCGTCGTCGTCATGTTGGCGATGTTGTTGGAGATCACCTCGACATGCAGCTGCTGGGCCATCATGCCGGTGGCGGCGACGCTCATCGAGCGCATGGGCGGCTCCTCGAAAGGCTGGAGAAAACAGCGGGTTCAGCGGGCCGGTGCATCAGCCGCTCGCCGCCTGCTCGATCACCCGGCGGACCATCTCGTGATGCGTCTCGAGCAAGCGCTGGGTGTTCTGAAAGGCGCGGACCGTCTCCATCATCCGGGTCATCTCCAGGATCGGCTGGACATTGGAGCGCTCGAGCCGGCCTTGCGCGATGTCCGGGCCGGCCACCGGTTCCGGTTGCTGGTCGGTCACCAAGAGGCTGTCGCCCTCGCGGCCGAGGCGGGTCTCGTCGGCGAAGCGCACGAGGCCGATCCGGCCCGCGATCCCATCGGCGGTCGAGATCGTGCCGTCCCGGGCAATGCTGATGGCGCCGCTGCCGGGTGGCAGCTGGATCGGCGCACCCGCATCGTCGAGCAGCGGGTGGCCGCCGGTGGTGACCACCGCACCGTCGCCGTTCAGGCTGAAGTGGCCGCTGCGGGTATAGCGTGGGCCGTTCGGCGTCTCGACGGTGAAGTAGCCCTCGCCGTTGATCGCGAGATCGAGCGGGTTGCCGGTCGTCTCGAGGGGGCCCGGCCCGAGGTCGCGGATCAGCCCGACGTCCTGGACGAAGGCGACCCGGCCGGGCTTGCCGGCACGCTCCAGCACCTCCTCGAACAAGAGATGCTCGGTCTTGAAGCCGGCCGTGTTCATGTTCGCGATGTTGCCGGCGACCACCGACATCTGTCGCTCGAGGGTCAACTGGCGGCTCAAGGCGACGTAGCTGGTATTGTCCATGGGCTCCGATCAGCGCAATCCGGAAGCTGTCGGGCCCTGCCCAGCACATCACGTGCCAACCCGAAAAAAGCCCCGGAATGCAGGCGCGACCGGGCGTCGAGCCCGGGCACCCGGCAAGATCGACCCGGCAAAACGTGCCGGGTGCCGGAATTCCTGCCGGGGGTGAAACGGTTCGTTAACCAAGCGTCGCTAAAAGAGGGGTCGGGCGAGCGGAGCTTCGGCCGTCGCCCCGAGCTTCACCGATCGACGGACGGGTTTGCCCATGGCTGAAGAAAAGACGGAAGACGAAGACGGCGCGGCGCCCAAGGGCGGCAAGAAGAAGCTGATCCTGGCCGTGGCTCTGGGAGTCGTCCTGCTGCTGGCCGGCGGGGGCGGTGCCGCCTGGTTTTTCGGCGTCTTCGGTGGCGGCGATGCGGCCGAGGTTTCGGCCGAGGCGGCCGAGGAGAAGGCGGCGGCGAAGCGGGCCCAGCGCCGCGCCGAGATGGTCTTCGTCGACATGCCCGACGTGCTCGTCAATCTGCACTCGCTCGGCCAGCGCAACCGCTTCTTGAAGCTCAAGGTGACGCTCGAGGTCGAGGGCGAGCCGGTGGCCACCCAGGTAAAGGCGTTGATGCCCAGGGTGATGGACAGCTTTCAGGCCTATCTCAGGGCGCTGACGGTCGACGAAGTGAGCGGTCCGGGCGGGCTGCACCGGCTCAAGGAGGAACTCACCGCCCGGGTCAATCTCGCCCTCGAGCCGACCCGGGTCGAGGATGTGCTGATCAAGGAGATGCTGGTCCAGTAGCCGGCGCGGAGCAGTCCATGCAAGACCCAGCAGCGCGAGACCCAGCAGCAAAGGTGAAGTGATGGCCGATCCCGACGAGACCGGCGCCGATCAGGACGCCATGGCCGACGAGTGGGCCGCCGCGGCTGCAGGCGACGACGATGCCGACCTCGCCTCCGACTGGGCCGACATGATCGGTGGCGACAACCTCGAGGGCGCGGCCGAGACGGGCGAGAGCGTCGCCGGCAAGACCAGCCGGGTGCTCAATCAGGACGAGATCGACAGCCTGCTCGGTGTCGGCGACGAGAAGTCCGGCGACGAGCGCACCGGCATCATGGCGATCGTCAACTCGAACGACGTCACCTACGAGCGCCTGCCGATGCTCGAGGTGGTGTTCGATCGCCTCGAGCGCATGCTGACCACCAGTGTGCGCAACTTCACCAGCGAGAACGTCGACGTCAATCTCGACAACATCACCGCCCAGCGCTTCGGCGACTATCTCAATTCCGTTCCCCTGCCGGCGATGATCGCCGTCTTCAAGGCAGTCGAGTGGGACAATTTCGGCCTGGTCACCATCGATAGCCCGATGATCTATTCGATCGTCGACGTGCTGCTCGGTGGCCGTCGCGGCACGGTGCCGATGCGCATCGAGGGCCGACCCTACACGACCATCGAGGCGTCGCTGGTCGAGCGGCTGATCAAGCTGCTCCTGCAGGATCTCAGCGGCGCCTTTCAGCCGATCACCGACGTGCAGTTCCGCTTCGAGCGGATGGAGACCAACCCGCGGTTCGCCGCGATCGCACGGCCGGGTAATGCCTGCATCGTCTTCAAAATGCGAATCGACATGGAGGACCGCGGCGGGACGATCGAGTTCCTGATTCCCTATGCCACCCTCGAGCCCGCCCGCGATCTGCTCCTGCAGATGTTCATGGGCGAAAAGTTCGGCCGCGATTCGATCTGGGAGAACCACCTGGCGCGCGAGATCTGGGTGACCGACGTCGACCTCGAGGCGGTGCTCGAGGAGCAGACGGTCAGCCTCAATTTCGTCGCCAATCTCCAGGTGGGCTCGGTGCTGAAACTGCGCTCGCGCCCGGAATCCACCGTCACGCTGCGCTGTGGCACGATCCCCATGCTGCGCGGCAAGGTCGGCCAGCGCGGCGACAATATCTGCATCCAGGTCGAGGAGAAGCTGGACCGTCCAGGAGTCACGAGCAATGGTTGAGCTGTCGCTGCAGATCCTGCTCGTCGTCCTTTTGCTCTTGACGATCACTTGGTGCGTCGTCGTGCACTACCGCCTGGGCCGGCTGCGCAGCGATCGGGGCGAGCTCGAAACCTTCATCGCGGCCCTCGGCGAGGCGACCGGACGGGCCGAGGAGGCGGTGCGGCAGATGCGCGAGGCCAACGCGGCGGTGGACAGCACGGCGCGCGACCAGGAGCGGCGCGCCCGCCAGCAGAGTGCGGAGCTCGCGCGGCTGGTCGAGAATGCCGTGCGGGTGGTCGAGCGACTGGACGCTGCGGTCGAGCAGGGAGCGACCCGTCTGGCCGAGCTGCGCACACCCCGGGCGGCACTCGAAGCACCTGCCCCGCCGGCCGAGGCTCGGGCCGCGGTTCGGTCGCGCCCTCGGCCAACGACCGAACCGCCGATGGCGAAACCGGTGATCCGCCCGGCACCCGAGGCCGACGCCGCAGCCGAGCGCCGACGCGCGCCATCCGCTGGCCCGGCCGGTGCCGCTCGGCGGGTTCGCTCGGAGGGCCGCCTCGACGGCTTGCTGCACGGTCAACTGCGCGAAGCCCTGCAAGGACTGCGATGAGCGTGGCGGTCGACTGGCTGGCGAGCCGGACCCTGCAGCTCGCGCGCGTCGGCGCGTGGCTGCCGGCGCCGCGGCAGTGGGTCGATCGGCTCGCCGGCAGACTTGCAACGCCGCCCCAGCGACGCCGCCCGGCAAAGGTGTCGTTGCCGCTGGCGACGGCGCTGGTCGCTGGTATCGCCGCGATCGTGCTGCTCCTCGACCTCGACCGCGACGTCTGGCGCGGCGAACGAGCGGCGCTCGGCGCGGCCGAGGTGGTGCCGCCGGTGGCCTTGCCGATCTCGACCGTCGCGCTACTGCCGGCGCTCGCCGACCTCGTCCCGGAGCCGGCCGCGGGACCGGCACCGCGCGAGCGGGCCGCTGCGGTGGACGACGGCCCGGCCGGGCGGCGGGCGCTGCCGGAAATCCCGGACGTCCCGACGGAGCTGGACGACATCGCTCGCGAACTGCAGCGGCGGCGGACCGAGGTGCTGGAGCTCCAGGCCGCGCTCGCTCTGCGCGAGGCGGCAGTGCGCGCTGCCGAGGCCGATCTCGCGGCCCAGGTCGATCGGCTGGAGGCGTTCAAGCGCCAGCTCGAGGCGCTGGTCGGCGAGGCCGAGGCGGAGGAGGAGGAGCGGCTGCAGCAGCTGGTGCGCATGTACGAGAGCATGCGGGCGAAGTCGGCCGCCGCCATTTTCGACCGGCTCGAGCTGCCGGTGATCCTCGCCGTCGCCGAGCGGATGCGCGAGGCGCGAATGGCGGCGATCCTGGCGGCGATGGACCCGGCCCGAGCTCGGGTGGTGACGAGCGAGCTCGCTCGCGAGCGCGAGCTGCCGCGGCTGGATTGAGCGACGCGACCGACGGTCCGAGCGTGGCCCTCCGGTGCCCCGGCCGCGAGGCCACTCGGTATCGCGCCTGGCCGAGCCCCGTCAGTTACGGTGAATGCCGCATTCGAGCTTGTCGAGGCCGCGCCAGCGACCGGCACGGGGTGGCTCGCCGGGTCGGGTCGGGGTGGTGCAGGGGCGGCAGCCGACCGAGGCGAAGCCCTGGGCTGCCAAGGGATGCAGCGGCAATTGGCGGAGCCGCCGGTAGTGCCGGAGATCCTCGAGATCCCAGTGGGCGAGCGGGTTGATCTTGACTCGGCCGGTGGTCGGCTCGGTCTCGAGCACCGGCAAATCGGCCCGTGCCCCACCCTGGAAGCGCTTGCGCCCGGTGATCCAGCCCATGTAGCCGTCGAGCGCCTGGTCCAAGGGCTCGGTCTTGCGCAGGTGGCAGCAGAAATCCGGTTCGCGGCGATACAGGTCACCCGCCCGATCGTAGGACGCGAGGCCGTCCGGGTCGGGCTGGATGTGCCGAACGTCGGTGAGACCGAGGAGCCGGCGGAGCTCCTGCTGGTAGGCCAGTGTCTCGACGAACAGCTTGCCGGTGTCGAGAAAAATCACCGGGGTCGAGGGGGCGACCGACGCCACCATGTCGAGCAGCACGGCACTCTCTGCCCCGAACGACGAGACCAGGGCGATTCG
>SLRI01000326.1 GCA_007131045.1 Rhodospirillales bacterium | reverse complement strand
GAGCCCTTCACCTTTCGGCTGATGCTGCCCGCCGGCTACGAAATCCGCCCGCACGTGCATCCGGCCTACGAACGCGTCACCGTCATCGAGGGCGAACTCTTCTTCGGCCACGGCGAGACCTTCGATCCAGAAGCGACCGTGCGGCTGCCGCAGGGCGGCTTTTCGATCATGGCCCCGGGCGAGCCGATGTTCGGCTACACCGAAGTCGACACCGTCATCCAGCTCCACGGCACCGGCCCCTGGGGCATCGATTACATCGACGACGCCGACGATCCGAGGAGCTGAACTCGGGTCGCCCCGGCCCCTCAGATGGCCCCGGGCCTTCAGATCGCGAAGTCGATGCCGTCCCTGGCTTCGCGGCGCACGCGCGCCGTTTCGGCCTCGCGGCAGAGGTCCTCGACGGTCACCGCGTCGAGGCGGGCGAGGGCCGCGCGCTCGTGCTCGGCCCAGAACGGCGCCATTACCCGCTGGCCGAGGTCGCTGGCCGAGATGTTGGCGGGCTCGGCGTCGTTTGCCTCGACCACGGCGACGACGTCGGCGACGGAGATGCGGCGCCGCTCGCGCGCCAGCCGGTAGCCGCCGCGCGGGCCGCGCACACCCTTGAGGATGCCGGCCTTGACCAGTTGCTGCATCACCTGCTCGAGGTAGCGGCGCGGCAGGTTGAGCCGGCGGCCGATATCCTGGCTCTGCACTGGCTCCGCCGTGCCGTGATAGGCGATATCGACCACCGCCTCGACCGCGAGTGCAAGCTTCTTCGACGGCTTGATCATCCCTTCCGACTACCTCGCTCCGCTGGACTCATCCCGTCCGGCCCCACTTCCGTCGGTCCCGCAGCGACCCCGGTCGAACCGAAGCCGCCGGCACCCCGCCCGCTCGACATGACCGCGACCTCGCCCGGCTGCCAAGCCAGCTGGACCACGGGTGCCACGACCAACTGGGCGATGCGCGCACCCCGAATCACGCTAAAGAGGCTAGCGCCCGCGTTGTGCAAAACAACTCCCACCTCGCCCCGATAATCGGCATCGATGGTGCCCGGCGCATTGAGCACGGTGATGCCGTGGCTGAGCGCGAGGCCCGAGCGCGGGCGGATCTGCGCCTCGAAGCCCGGCGGCAGGGCGACCACCAGGCCGGTCGGCACCAGCGCCCACCGACCCGGTGCCAAGTCGATCGGCGCGTCCTCGGGCACCGCCGCCAAGAGATCGGCGCCGGCGGCGAGCGCCGTGGCGTAGGCCGGCAACGGCAGGCCCAAGCCGTGCGGCAGCTGCTCGACCAGGACCCTGATGCTGCCGGTCATCGGTCCAGCGCCTCGGCGAGGCGGTCGGCGAGGCGCTCGGCGACCTCGGCCTTGCTCATCTCGGGCCAGGCCTCTGGCGTGGCATCGGCGCGCACCAGATGCACGGTGTTGCGCTCGCCGCCGAACACACCGCTCGACCCGCCCACATCGTTGGCGAGGACCCAGTCGCAAGCCTTGCGCGCGAGCTTGGCCGTCGCGTTCTCGATCAGATCGTCCGTCTCGGCGGCGAAGCCGACCACGAGGCGCGGCCGCAACGCATCGTGGTGGCCCAGGGTCCGGAGGATGTCCGGGTTCTCGACCAGGGTCAGCGTCGCCGGTGCCGCTTGGTCCTTCTTGAGCTTGCCACGGGCGGTCTCTGCCGGCCGCCAGTCGGCGACCGCGGCGGCGCAGACGGCGATGTCGACCGGCAGACAAGCCTCGACCGCGGCCAGCATGTCTCGGGCACTCTCGACCCGGTGGACGCGGACACCTTCGGGATCGGCGATGCTCACCGGGCCGGTGACCAGGGTCACGTCTGCTCCGGCCGCGGCGAGTGCTGCCGCGATCGCATGGCCCTGTCGGCCGGAGGAGCGGTTGGCGATGTAGCGGACCGGGTCGAGCGGCTCGTGCGTCGGGCCGCTGGTCACCACCGCGCGCCGGCCGGCGAGCGGCCGAGAGGCCGGCTGCAGACGGCCCCGGATCGCCTCCAGGATCGCCTCCAGGATCGCCGCCGGCTCGGCCATCCGCCCGGCCCCGGTCTCGCCGCAGGCCATGTCGCCGGCATCGGGGCCGACGAAGGCGATGCCGTCGGCCTTCAGCTGCGCCACGTTGCGCCGGGTGGCGGCGTGGTTCCACATCATCGGGTTCATGGCGGGCGCCACTAGGACCGGCTTGTCGGTGGCCAGGAGGGCGGTGGAGGCGAGGTCGTCGGCGTGGCCGTTGGCCATCTTGGCCAAAAGGTCGGCCGTGGCCGGGGCGACGACGACGAGGTCGGCCTCGCGAGAGAGGCGGATATGGCCCATCTCGGCCTCGTCGGTGAGCGAGAAGAGCTCGCTGTAGACCTTCTCCTCGGCGAGACTGGCAACGGCCAACGGGGTGACGAACTCGGCCCCGGCGCGGGTCAGGATGGCGCGAAAGGCGAGGCCCCGCTCGCGCCCGCGGCGGATCAGCTCGAGAACCTTGTAGGCGGCGATGCCGCCCCCGATGATCAGCAGAGTGCGTCGCACGAGCAATGCCTTTGACGCGGCCGAGCCGCGGGTCAGCGGGTATTCACAGTGCTGAGATGGCGTTATTTCAGGCGACGGCAAGGCCGACCAGGAGCCCGATGAGCAAGGGCCAGAGCCAGCCCCTGCGCCAGCCGCCATCCTGCTTCACCGCCGCGCGCTCGCGGTCCCGCTCGAGCGCCTCCTCGATCCGGCGGACCAGGTCGGGAATCCGTCCCGCGGTCTCGAGCCCGTCCGCCATCGCCTGCTCGAGCCGGGCCCGGGGGCCGAGGTTGGTTGCGATCCATTCCTCGACCAGGGGCTGGGCGAGCTGCCACATGTTGACCCTGGGGTTCAACAGCCGGCCGACGCCCTCGGCCACCACCATGGTCTTCTGCAGGAGCAGGAGCTGCGGCTGGGTCCGCATCTCGAAATCGTCGGCCACGGCCAAGAGCTGGCCGACCAGTCGGCCGAACGAGATTTCCTCGAGCGGCAAGTCGAGAATCGGCTCGCCGATCGAGCGGATCGCCTGGACGAAGGCCATGCGATCGGCCTCGGGCGGCAGAAACCCGGCCTTGAAGAAGACGTCGGCGACCTCGAGGTAGTCGCGGGCGAGAAACCCGATGAGGATTTCGGCCATGTAGCGCCGGTCGGCCATGTCGACCCGGCCCATGATGCCGAAATCGAGGGCGACGATCGTGCCGTGGGCGTCGATCATGAAGTTGCCGGGGTGCATGTCGCCGTGGAAGAAGCCGTCGCGGAAGACCTGGTTGAAGAAGGCCTTGGACGCGTTTTCCATGATCCGGTCGGGGTCGTGGCCATCGGCGATCAGCTTCGCCCGTCCGGTCACGTGCTGGCCGATGATCCGCTCGAGGGTGAAGACGCGCCGGCCGGTTCGCCGCCAGTCGACGTCGGGGACCCGAAACCCCTCGTAGTCGGCGCCGTTCTCGGCGAGCTCGACCGCCGCTGCGGCTTCCAGCCGGAGATCGAGCTCCCGCCTCGTGCTGGCGGCGAACATCGCCACCGCCTCCATCGGCCGGTAGTGGCGAAGATGCGGCTGGGTCCGTTCGACCAGTGCCGCGAGCCAGGAGAAGAAGCGCAGATCCTCCTCGATCGCCCGCTCGATGCCGGGACGCAGCACCTTGACCGCCACCTCGCGGCCCTCGGCGGTCGTGGCGAAATGGACCTGGGCGATCGAGGCCGCGGCCACCGGCCGTTCGGCGAAATCGGCGAACAGGCGGTCCACCGGCTGCTCCAGGTCGGCCTCGATCGTCGCTCTCGCCGCCTCGATCGGGAAGGACGGCAGCCGATCCTGCAGGGTGGCGAGGTCCATGGCGATCGCCTCGCCGAGAAGATCGCTGCGGGTGGCGAGGCTCTGGCCGAACTTGATGAAGGTCGGGCCCATCTCCTCGAGCGCCTTGGCCAGGCGCTGGCCCGGCCGGCCCGGGGCCCCTTCGTTCACGAACGGTCGGGCGAGGGTCAAGAGCAGCCGCGCCTGCGGCACGAGCTCCAACGGAAACAGCGCGTTGTGACGGGCGAGCGTCCGTCCGATGCGGATCACCCGCCAGGAATGCCTGAGTGCTGCGAACATCGGCCAGCCGGCGCCGCCCCTCCCCCCCGCGCTAGAGGCGCCAGCCCGAGTGGACGGCGGCGATGCCGCCCGAGAGGTTGCGCCAGCGCACCTGCTCGAAGCCCGCCTCCTCGATCAGCCCCTTGAACGCCGCCTGGTCGGGAAAGCGGCGGATGCTCTCGGCGAGGTAGCGGTAGCTCGCGGCGTCGCCGGCGACCAGCCGGCCGAGATTGGGCAGGACGGTGAAGGAATAGGTGTCGTAGAGCCGATCGAGCACCGGCAGCACCACCTTGGAGAATTCGAGGCAAATGAACCGCCCGCCCGGCACCAGCACCCGATGCGCCTCGGCCAGCGCCCGGTCGACATGGGTGACGTTGCGGATGCCGAAGGCGATGGTCACCGCATCGAAGCTCTCATCGGCGAAGGGCAGCGCCATGGCATCGGCGCAGACGAAGTCGAGCTTGCCGAACCAGCCCTGGTCGAGCGCCCGGTCGCGACCCTGCACCAGCATCGCCGTGTTGATGTCGGACGAGACCACCCGGCCTTCGCCGTCGAGACGATCGAGGATGCGCTCGGCGATGTCGCCGGTGCCGGCGGCGAGATCGAGCACGCGGATGCCGGGGCGGGGGGCCAGCCAGTCGACCGCGGCGTTCTTCCACAAGCGGTGCACGCCGAGGCTCATCAGGTCGTTCATCAGGTCGTAGCGGCTGGCCACCGAATCGAAGACCGCCTTGACCCTCGATGCCTTGCCGCGCGGATCGATCGCTTCGAAGCCGAAGCTCTGGGCGAGCCGATCGGCGGCGCTGCGCGCCGTGTCGGCTGGTTTTCTCTCCATCGAAGCGTCGATCCTTCCCATGGCGCCTTGCCCGTCCACGTTCTATGGAAGCGGCCGCCGGACGGCAACCGGCGGCGCGGTTGCCGGATCCGCGAG
>SLRI01000281.1 GCA_007131045.1 Rhodospirillales bacterium | reverse complement strand
CGCGTAGGTGCCGACGGCGTGGGCGAGGGTATCATGGTCGCCGGTGGCCGCGGTGACGGTGCAGTCGGCGATCGCCAGCCGGCGTCCGAGCTGCAGGGTCCGGGCGGTAGCGACGAGGTCGCCGGGTGGGGGTTTTCTGAGGAAGTGGAAGGTGAGGTCGGTGGTGACGGCGAGTGCCACGGAGCCGATCATCGAGAGCACGGCGCCCCAGATCGCGACGTCGGCGAGGGTCATGATCGCCGGGCCGCTGATCGTGCCGCCGGGGCGCAGCAACTCGGGACGATAGGGCAGGCGCAGCGTGGCGGTGCCGTAGTCGAGGCTTTCGACCCGGCAGCCGAGATAGGCGGCGAGCGGCACGCCATCGGTGACCAGGGCCTGGAGATCGGCCGGATCGAGCTTGGCCCGGCGCTCGCGGGGCATAGGTTTCAGGTTGTCGTCCGGCATCTGCGGATCCAGTGGCGATGAACGAAAGGAGCGATAGCGGCTTTGCTCGAAGCGGACCAGATCGACCGGCTCTTTGCGCTGCTCGGCGCGGCGGCTCCCGAGGAGAACCGCCCCGCACCACGAGACCGCGCGATCGAGGCCAAGCTCGGCCGGGACGCGTTCGGCAGCCTCGTCGGCGTCGTGCTGAGCGCCCAGTCGCGCGATGCGATGACCGCTCTGGCCAAGCGGCAGCTGCTGGCCCGCGCCGCCACGCCCGAGGCGATCCTCGCCCTCGACGAGGCCGAGATCGCCGCGCTGATCAAGCCTTCGGGCCTCTACAACGCCAAGGCCCGCAACCTGAAGCGGCTGTGCAGCGCCCTGCTCGAGCGGCACGGCGGGGTGGTGCCGGCGAGCCGGCAGGAGCTGATGGATCTTCCCGGGGTCGGGCGCAAATGCGCCGACATCATGCTGCGCTTCGTCTACGGCGTGCCGGTGATCCCGGTCGACACCCACGTCTTCCGGGTGGCCCAGCGGACCGGCCTCGCCGCCGGCAGGACCGAGGCGGCGCTCGCCGCCGACCTCGACTGCCGGGTGCCGGCGGGCTGGCGCTGGGGTGCCCACATGTGGCTCTTGAACCACGGCAAACGCTGCTGCCGGGCGCGCCGGCCGGCCTGCGCCGGCTGCCCGCTCGGGGCGATCTGCGAGCGGAACGGCGTCGGCAGCACTTCAGCATGAAGCGAAAGGGTCACCGCGCCCGCGCCCCATGGAGTGTACCGACGTCGAGTTTCACGATTGAGCGGGCTGTCACATTCGTTAAACTCCGCTAACAAAGGATCGAGGCCGGGCCGGGTCCGGTCGAGCGAAGACATGTTCGGAGCGACACAGGCTGTCCGCGGCTCGGCGGGTAGTCCGGCAGGCGGGGCTGATGAAGGCGGCAGCGAAATGACAGAGCAACGGTCAGCGTCGGGCGAGCGCTACCCGGGCGAGCGGCAAGGCCTCGGTCTCTTTCTCGAGGAGCTGCGACCGGTGGTGAAACGGCAGCTCGGCACCGACAGCCTGCTCTACCACGCGATCAAGCGGGCGCTGGCTTCGGGCCGCCTGACGGCGCTCCGCCACGCCCGCGCGCTGTTCAACAGCCTGCCGCGCGAGACCCGGCAGACGCTCCAGGCCGGGATCGTGGCCAGCCCTGAACCGACGCCGGAGCGCCGGCTGTTGCTCGACGACTACCGAAGGCGGCAGCCGCAGCCGTTCGTGACGATCGACAGCGAGACCGGCCCGGGCGCCGATCCACGGCCGCAGATCACCATGCGCCACGAGCTGCTCGACGACGTGGCGCTGCGCGTCCTCGTCCGCCCGGGCTCGCTGCCGAGCGGCATCGCCGGCCGATTGCGCGAGATCGCCGACCTCATCGACCAGGACCGCCGGCTGTTGTCGGCCCGCTACTGGCGCGCCGCCCGGATCGAGATAGTGACCGAGGCCGAACCGTCCGGAGACGACCGGGGCGCCGGCAGCGGCTAGACCGAATTCGAACGGTTCAGCTGTTGCGCTCGTCGGCCATAGAAGGTTCTTGGGCAGGATCCGGGGCAGGATCTTCGGCCGGGTCTCGAGTCGGCTCTTCGATCTCGTCGGGCGCCGGGCCGGTCTCCGGTTGATCCGCCTCGGCCGGGTCCTGGGCGGGCGCAGCGGCCGTCTCGCCCGGCGAATCGGCGGCTTTCGGCGCCTCCTTCGGCGCCAGCTTCTGCGCCGCCTTCTCCTGCTCGGCACGCGCCTTGGCGATGGCGTCGTCGAGCTCGATCTGCTGGCAGAGACCGAGGAGCACCGGATCGCGCGGGCGGATTTCCTGGCTTTTCCAATGGGTCCGGTCGCGCACCGCCTGCACCGTGTTCTTCGTCGTGCCGAGCAGCTTGCAGATCAGGTGGTCGTTGACCTCGGGGTGGTGGCGGAGCAGCCAGGCGATGGCGTCCGGGCGGTCCTGGCGCTTGGAGAGCGGCGTGTAGCGGGGCTCCTTGCGCTTGGGCGGCTTGACGGTGGCGGCGACCGACTTCGCGATCTCGAGGCGCGACTTGGGGTCCTTCTCGCAGCGCTCGATCTCGGCCCGGGTCAGCATTCCCTGGCCGATCGGGTCGAGCCCGCGAATCCCGGCGCCCACCTCGCCGTCGGCGATGCCCTTGACCTCCAAGGGGTGCAGGCCGCAGAAATCGGCGATCTGGTCGAAGGTAAGCTTGGTATTGTCGATCAGCCAAACCGCCGTGGCTTTCGGCATGAGCGGCTTGTCCATGCCCGTCTCCTCGAAATTGCGTGTCGGCGAGATATCGCTCTGAAGGGGAGCCGCGCGCGGCCACCGCGTTCGGGGGTGCGGCGCCGGGGCTCACGAACCGCCTCCGGTACGAGGTTGAGGCGGTTCCGTCAACCGGCCATATCGTCTGGTCCAAGGCTATCACTCGAGGCGTCGGGTGCGGGCTCAGTCCGGCACCGGGACGGTGTAGTTCAGGGCCATCCGCCCGCCGTCCACGGTCACCACCTCGCCGGTCACGTAGCTGGCCTCGTCGCTGGCGAGAAACAGCACGACCCTGGCCACCTCGGCGGGCTCGCCCGGCCGCCCGAGCGGCGTGCGCGACAGGATGGTGCGCCGCGCCGCCTCGTCGCTCATCACCGACTGCAGCATTTCGGTGGCGATCGAGCCCGGCGCCACCGCGTTGACCCTGACGCCCTTGTCGGCGAGTGCCAGGGCCATCAGCCGCGTCAGCTGGTTGATCCCGCCCTTGCTGACCACGTAGGGCACCTGGTTGGGGATGGCGACCTGGGCGTTGATCGAAGACATGTTGACGATCGCACCAGGCGCCTTTCGGCCCACCATGGCCCGGGCGGCGGCCTGGCCCATCAAAAAGGCGCCCTTGATGTTGACCCGCAAGACCGCGTCGAAATCCGCCTCGCTGAGCTGCAGGAAGTCGCCGGCCTTGACCACTGCTGCATTGTTGACCAGCACGTCGAGCCGGCCGCCCCACTCCAGCGTCGAATCGACCAGCGCCCCGCACTGCCCGGCATCACCGACGTCGCAAGCGACGAAGAGCGCCGAGCCGCCGGAACTCCCGGCCGCGGCGTTGATCGCACTGGCCGTGCCGTTGCCGGCCTCGGCATCGATATCGGCGACCACCACCGCCGCCCCCTCGGCCGCGAAGGCCTCGGCACAAGCCCGCCCGATACCCCGCCCGGCACCGGTGACGACGACTACTTTGTTCGAAAAACGCATCAACCCGTCCCTCATTGCAACGGGAGCCAGTTTAGCCATCCAGCCCTATTCGGCAAACTCCACCCGAATCGCGCTCCCGTGCTCGTCCAGCGCCGGCACCGGCGCGGGTGCCAGAGGCGTTCCGTCGACCACCGCCCCTGGCGCCAGAAGCTCGATCGGCCCCTCGGGCGTGGCGACCGGCATCAGCCGGAGCTGCGGGTGCCGCTCGAGGTCGTCGAGCGAGCTCAGGCGACCATAGGCGATGCCGGCCTGCTCCAGCTTCTGGATCACCGTCTCGCGGTCGTGGGCGGCGAAGGCCTGGTCGATCAGGCCCTCGAGCTCGGCCCGATTCACGACCCTGTCCGGATTGGTAGCGAAACGCATGTCGTGGGCGAGTTCGGCAGAGCCCAGCACATGGGTGCACAAGCTCTGCCATTCCCGCTCGTTCTGGATCGAGAACAGCACGGCCTTGCCGTCGCCGCAGGTGAAAGCGCCGTAGGGAGCGATGGTCGGATGCGCGAGGCCGCAGCGCACGGGCGTGTGGCCGCCGTAGCGGTGCTGGAGATAGGGGACGTTCATCCAGTCCGCCGTGGCGTGGAACAGCGAAACCTCGATCGCCCGGCCCTCGCCCGTCCGGCCGCGGCCGATCAGCGCCTGGAGGATCGCCTGATAGGCGGTCATGCCGGCAGCGATGTCGGTGACCGAGACGCCGACCCGGGCCGATCCCTCGGCCGTGCCGTTGATCGAGGCGAGCCCCGTCTCGGCCTGTACCAATAGGTCGTAGGCCTTCTGCCGGGCCAACGGCCCGTCTTCGCCGTAGCCCGAGATCGAGCAGGTGATCAGCCGCGGCTGGCGCGCCCGGAGCGTCCTGTTGTCGATTTGCAGCCGGCCCGCAGCGCCCGGCGCCAGATTCTGGATGAAGACGTCGGCTTTGGCGATCAGACGATGCAACAGCGCGAGGTCGGCCGCGTCCTTGAGGTCGAGGGCGATCGATTGCTTGCTCCGGTTGAGCCAGATGAAATAGGCGCTCTGCCCCTTGACGTAGCGGTCGTAGCGGCGGGCGAAGTCGCCCTCCGGGCGCTCGACCTTGATCACCCGGGCACCGGCATCGGCGAGACGGCCGCTGGCATAGGGTGCTGCCACCGCCTGCTCGACGCTAACGACCAGCAGGCCTTCGAGATCCTTTGGCTGAGTCATGGCAAATCCTTGTTCCTGCGCCCCCGAGGAGCCACAAAGGGGCAATTTTCGCAAGAACCGGGGAGGACGCGCCATGCGCACCTATGACTGCCTGATCGACGGCCGTGACGTGCCCGCCGCGGACGGAGGACGGT
>SLRI01000311.1 GCA_007131045.1 Rhodospirillales bacterium | reverse complement strand
GTGGTCATCGCCGCCGACGTCGCTGCACCGTTCGGCCTGCTGCAGCTCCTGGGTGGGATTGCGTTCTCGCTCGGGCTCGTCCTCGTGGTGGTCGGCGGGGCCGAACTCTTCACCGGCAACACCCTGATGGTCGGCCTCTGGGCGCAGCGCGTGCACCGCCCGCCGGCGATCCTTCGCGCCTGGGCATGGGCCTGGTGCGGCAATTTCCTGGGCTCGGTCGCCGTGGTCGTCCTGTTCTTCCTCGCCCAGGGGCACGAGGCGGGCGAGAGCCAGGTGGGCCTCGCCGCCCTCGAGACCGCGGAGGGCAAGACGGCGCTGCCGTTCTGGGCGACGCTGAGCTCGGGAATCCTTGCCAACATGCTGGTCTGCCTCGCCGTCTGGCTCGCCTTGAGCGCCCGGACGACGCCCGGCAAGATCGCGGCCATCGTGCTGCCGATCGCGGCTTTCGTCGCGGCCGGCCTCGAGCACTCGGTCGCCAACATGTCGCTCATCCCCATGGGCCTGATCGTCAAGCTCCTTGCGGGCGACGGCTTCTGGCTGGCGATCGACGCGACCGCGGCCGACTTCCCGACGCTGACCTCGGGCTGGATGCTGTGGAACATCCTCTGGGCGACCCTGGGCAACATCCTCGGCGGCGCGATCATTGCGCTGGGCTACTGGGTCGCCTACAGCCGAGAAGCCGAGGGCTAGGCGCGCTCGGCCGCACCCTGACCCTCGGGCGGCGTGTCGGCAGCGGCCGCATCGGCGAGGAGTTGCCGGACCCCTTCCCGCGTCTGCTCCAGCCGTCGCACGTGAAAGCCGCTGAGCGGGAACTCGCCGCCGAAGGCGAGGCTGACCAGGCTGTTGACGCGGTCGCGGCATTCGTCGGTCACCTCGCCACGGCAGTGGCCCTCGATCGCCTGGTCGCGGAGTGCCACGATCGCCTGGAAGGCGGCGCAGATGTCCTCGTGCGACGCCTCGGGCCCGCTCTCGATCGCCGCCGACAGATGCGTGATGGCCTGGGCCGCGGCGCCCCGGGTGTGCGGATCCATCATCGCCGGTCTCGCAGTCTCTTCGACTGGGCGGGCTGGGCGCGGCCGAAATAGGTGCGCGGCTGCTCCGCCGTCTCCTTGCCGAGCCCGAGCGCGCCGTGGCGCAGCATCAAGCCACCCGCCAGAATCGCCACCGAGCCGATCACCGACAGCGCCGGGTCGCGATTGCTGGTGGCCACCCGGTTGAGCGCGTAGGCGGCGAGTGGCACGGCACCGGCCACGAGCATTTCGCCCGTGTTCAGCGTGCGGCCGGAAGGCGAGCTGGTCACCGCCTCGGGGATACCCTCCCGCTTCAGGCGCCGCGTCCAGCTCAGGCTCGCCAGAAGGTGGGCGGCGGTGGCGAAAAAGGCGATGTCGTCGAGCCGCCGCCCGCTGGCGTGCCGGCCGGCCCAGCGCTCGCCCAGCGAGAGCGCCGCCGCGGCGCAGGCGACGGCGGAGGTGCCGAACATCACGCCCAGATGACGCGGCGTGGCGGCCCAGAAGGGCGAGCTCGTGGCGGAGAGGAGCGAGGCCGTATAGGTGCTGGCGCCGGCTCCGGTCACGCCCGCGCCGATCTGGGCGATGCCGGCGAGCCGGGCGAGCATCCGGCCGACGAGACCCCGCCGGCCGACCATCTCGCTGAACGAGGTGAAGGCGCTGAGCCCGCCGAAGGCGGTGAGGATGTAGCTGCCGAACGACATCGGCGAGGTCGGGCGCACGATCCTCAGCATGTTGTACCAGCGCCCGGGGGTCTTGAGGTCGAGCACCAGCAGGGCGGCACCGAGGGCCGAGGCCGCGGTGCCCAGGTGCCGGGCGTTGCGGACCAAGCCTGCGAACTGTCGCGCATCGGCGAAGCGGGCCAGGGTAGCCAAGCCCTGGGCCGCACCGCCGAGGCCGGCGAGGAAGATATAGCTGCTGACGGTCCAGTCCCAGTGGGCCGGCTTGAGCGGTGCCCGCTCGTAGTAGGTTTCGCCGGAATAGGGACGGGCGAGGCGCTCGGTTGGTCTGTCGAGCATCGCCTCAGCGCCTCGGCCGCTCGGCGAAGATGGAGCCGGCGAGGCAGGCCAGCGCCGCCACCGCCGCGAGCCCGGCGCCGAGCGCCGGCAGGATGCGCGACGCCGGGCGGCTGGGTGCTGCCGGCAGGTTGTAGACCTCGGGCCGGTCGAGGAGCAGGAAAAAGGCGTTGAGCCGCTCGAGGCCGCCCGTGGCCCCCGGCGACCCGGGCGTGCCGTAGAGATAGGCATCCTCCACCCCGCGCGCGTGCAGCTCGCGAACGCGCTCGTTCGCCCGCCGATCGAGCGCGCCGAGCTCGCCGAACACGATCGAATCGGTCGGACAAGCCTTGGCGCAGGCAGGCTCCAGCCCGCCCTTCAGCCGATCGTAGCAGAGCGTGCACTTGTGCGCCTTGCCGTCGAGCTGGTCGATCTCGACGACGCCGAACGGGCAGGCGGGCACGCAATAGCCGCAGCCGTTGCAGATGTCCTGCTGCACCACCACCGTGTCGAACTCGGTCTTGAAGATCGCCCCGGTCGGACAGGCCTCGAGGCAGGGCGCGTTGCTGCAGTGCTTGCAGACATCGCTCATCATCAGCCATCGATCGGGCGCAGCGTTATGGGGCCCGTCGCCCGGGCGCGGGACGGCCGAGCCGTCGCCCGCCGCCCGCTCTCCGCTGCCGTCGGCCATCTGCTCGACGAACCTGACATGCCGCCACGTGGTCGCCGAGAGCCGCTCGGTGTTGTCGTAGCTCGTGCCGGAGAGCGCCATGTCCTCCGCCGGCAGCTGATTCCACTCCTTGCAGGCGACCTCGCAGGCCTTGCAGCCGATGCAGAGCGTCGTGTCGGTGAAGAAGCCGTAGCGCTTGCCGGGCTCGATCCTGGTCTCGGCAGTGGCCAGGGCCTCCTGCCGGTCGATGGTCGCGTTCATGCGGGCGCGCTCCTGGTGGCGGATTCGGCCAGCCGGCCTTTGCGGACGGCGCAAGTGAGGGCCTTGTTCTCGTGCATGCTGGTGTTGGGGTCGCCAACGGCCGCGGTCAGCACGTTGGCGATGTCGCCCGTGGCTTGGCCCTGCCAGCCGAAATGCCAGGGCAGGCCCACCTGGAAGATCCGGCGGCCGTCGATCGAGAGCGGCTTCAGGCGATCGGTCACGAGCGCCCGCGTCTCGATGGCGCCACGCCTGGTCGAGACGGTGATCCAGTCGAGATTGGCGATGCCGAGGCTGCGTGCGAGCTGCGGCGGCAGCTCGGCGAAGCCCTCGGGCTGCAGCTCGGCGGTGCTCTCCACGCCTCGCGTCGGTGCGCCGGCACAGTGGTGCTCGGTCAGCCGATAGGTCGTGAGCACGAACGGAAAGGCCGGGTCCCCCGGCTCCTGCAGCGGGTTGTTGGGTCGGGCGAAGCGCTTGGCCGCGGGATTGCTCTGCTGGGCGTGGAGCGGGTTGATGACCGGGCTCTCGACCGGCTCGTAATGGGTGGGAAGCGGCCCGTCCTTGAGCCCGGAGGCGGTGAACACGGCGGCCCTGCCGTCCGGCATCATGATGAAGGGCTCGTCGCCGCGGATCGCATCCATGCCGACTGGCTGCGCATCCCAGTCCGGCCGATAGCCGGGTGCCTTCTCCGGCTCGAAATCGACCTCGTCCGGGCTCTGCCAGGCGCCCTCGGCCTCGTCCCACCAGACCAGCCGCTTGCGCTCCGACCATGGCCGTCCCTCGGGGTCGGCCGAGGCGCGGTTGTAGAGCGTGCGCCGGTTGGCGGGCCAGGCGAAGGCCCAGCCGAGATGCGTGCCCGGCCCTTCCGCCGGGTCGGCCGCGCGCGCCCGCGTCTGGTTGTGATCGGCCTCGGGATAAGCCCCGCAGTAGAGCCAGCTGCCGCAGGCCGTGCTGCCGTCGTCAACGAGTTCCTTGAAGGTGGCGAGCTGCTTCTTCTCCGGCCAGCTGTAGCCGTTGATCTCCTTCAGCACGTCCTCGGCCACCACGTCGTCGCGCGGGCCCTTGGTCCGGTAGTCGAGCTGCAGGTTTCGGATGGGCAGGTCGCGCCCGGCTGGGCTATCGGCGTAGAGCGCCTGGAGGCGCTTGCCCAGGTGGTGCACGAACCAGAGCTCGGAGCGGCTGTCGCCCGGCCCGTCCACCACCTTGTCGTGCCATTGGACCAGGCGGTGCGTGTTGGTGAAGCTGCCCTCCTTCTCGCCCGCCACCTCGCACGGCATCAAGAAGATCTCGGTCTTGATGTCCTCCGCCCGAAGCTCACCGTCGCGGACGAGATGGCCCTTCTGCCAGAAGTTGGCGCTCTCGATCTCGTCGGTGTCGCGCACGACCAGCCAGTCGAGCTTGGTCAGGCCCTTTTGGATCATCCGCGAATTGCTGCCGCCCACCACGACATTCTGGCCCATGAGGAACAGCCCCTTGATCAGCCCGTCGTTCATGGCGAGCGTCATCGTCAGCTGCGAATGGTCGCCGACGATCTTGGGCAGCCACTGATAGCCCCACTCGTTCTCCGGCCCGACATGGCCGCCGTACCAGGCGCGCAACAGGCTGGTCATGTACTTGGGGAAGTTGATCCACCAGCCGGTCGGGATGGTCTCGTCGTCGAGGTATTGCTGGTAGTGTCGGGCCTGCGGCTTGAAGGCGTTGGGCTGCGGCAGGTAGCTCGGCAGCATGTTGTAGAGGGTCGGAATGTCGGTCGAGCCCTGGATGCTGCAATGGCCGCGAAGGGCGATGATGCCGCCGCCGGGCCGGCCGATATTGCCCAAAAGGCTCTGCACGATGCTGGCCGCCCGGATCATCTGCACACCCACCGTGTGATGATTCCAGCCCACCGCATAGGCGATGGCCCCGGTCCGCTCGGGGCCGGAATTCCTGGCCAGCGTGTCGGCGATCTGGAGGAAGAGAGCCTTCGGGCAGCCGGTGACCCGCTCCACCATCTCGGGCGTGTAGGGCGCGTAGTGGCGCTCGAGGATCTGGTAGACGCATTGCGGGTGCTGCAGCGTCTTGTCCTCCTCG
>SLRI01000372.1 GCA_007131045.1 Rhodospirillales bacterium | reverse complement strand
TCACGATCGAGGCCTTGAAGCGCTTCTCCGGCTTGGTGAACACGTCGAGCTGCCAGTCGTTGACAGCGTGCGTCATGGCGATCGAGAAATCGATGTTCTGATCGCCCTGCCCGGTCGGGTTCAGCGGGCTGAGGATGCCCATCTCCACATTGTACGGGTCCAGGTAGTGCTCCTGCATGTAGGCCAGGTTGCTGCCCGGCTGGTCGCCATTGGGCGCCCAGGAATCACGCCGTGCGGCGCGCGGCTGGGCCTTTGGATACGGATCGGCCGAGGCCATGCCGTGCTTCGGCCGCAGCCCGTAGGTCTCGTAGTAGTCCCACCAGCGGCTGGAGAGATAGGGCTCGAGATCGCGCGGCGTCCGGACCGTCGGGTGGACATCGCAATCGATGATGCCGGCGCGGACCTGCTTCGGCGTCGCTGCACGCGACTGCTTCTGCTTATCGCTACCATGGTCGATGTCGAGAACGTCCAGACTCATGCCCGGTCTCCCAGTCTTGGATAGGTCGCCAGCGGGTTATCGACCATTAATTTACGCTTGAGGCCCGCAGAAAGCGAGTCCGGCAGCGCCCCGTCGCCGTCGAACTGCCAATGCGGGTAGTCCGTCGAGAAGAGCAAAAGCTCGTCCGAGCCCAGATGATCCAAGATCCGGTCGACGGTCCGCGGATCCTCGGGCGCATCCAGGGGCTGAAGCGTCAGCCGCACATGGTCACGGACGATCTCCTCGGGCGGGCGATCGACCCAGGGAATCTCCATCCGCAGCCCCCGCCAGTTTTTGGAAAAGCGCCAGAGGAAGGCCGGCAGCCACGTCACTCCGGATTCGCTCAAGACGACCTTCAGGCCCGGGCACTCCTGGAACACGCCGTGGCTAATCAGGCTGCCGAGCTGCGCCTGGAAGGCCTGGGTCTGATCGACATAGTCCTCGACATAGGTGCTGGGCCAGCCGACGGCGGTAACGGCCCGACGGTAGGCGCTACCAGTGTGCACGGCGAGCGGCAGGCCGTGCCGCTCGAGGGCGCGGTAGATGGGCCAGTAGTGCCGCTTGCCGAGCGGCATGTCGCCCATGACGAGAACCAGGCCCTGGACGAAGCGGCGGTCTGCGGAGCGCCGCTCGATCTCCTCGACCGCAAGCTCGGGGCTCTGCATCGGCAGCACGATCGAGGCGCGCAGCCTCGGTTCGGTATCCAGCCACGCCTTGGCGATCCACTCGTTGAGTGCCTTGGTGAACGCCGCCGCCATCGCCTCGTCGTGGATGATCTGCACGCCATAAAGGCAGTTCAGGATGGCATGCCGCTCGCCCCACTCGGCGAAGAGCTGCTGCCGGAACGGCTCCACGCTCTCGCCCGCCCGGCCGTTGGCGCCCCTCCAGTCGGGTCGGGCGCTCAACGGTGAGAGGGGCGGGTAGTTGCGGCTCTCGAAGCCCTCGATACCACGTACGTCCACCATTTCCTGCCAATAGGCGTCGAGATAAGGAACCAGCGATTGAATGTCGGGAACGGCAGGGTGAACGTCACAATCGATCGCCCCAGCGAAGGGGGCCGCGTTGTTCATCGGTCACTCATCCCTTGACGGCACCCATCGCAAGCCCGCGCGCCAGATGACGCTGCATCAGCATCATGAAGACGACGATCGGCAGCATGATGCCAATGGCGGCGGCAGCGGAGAGGGACCAGTAGTTGATGTCTTCAGCGCCGTATTCGGCGATGGCGACCGGCAGGGTCTTCGAGTTCGGCCCGGTCAGGACGAGGGCGAAGAGGAACTCGTTATAGGCCAGGAGCAGGCTGAATAGCGAGGTGACCCAGAGTCCCGGGCGGACGACCGGCAGGGCTACCTGGGTGAAGGTCTGCCACAGATTGCAGCCGTCGATGCAGGCCGCCTCGTCGAGCTCGATCGGCACGTCGAGAAAAAAGCTGCGCATCAACCAGATGGTGAACGGCTGATTGATGGCGACAAGGGCCAGGATCATCGCGAGGTGGGTGTCGATCAGGCCGATGAAGGAGGCCAGGACGAAGAACGGAATGGCCAGCAGAATGTGCGGGAACATGCGCATCGCCAGCAAGCCGAAGAGGATGGTGTTGGCCTTGCCGCCGCGCATGCGCGAGAGGGCATAGGCGGACATCGTGCCGATCGGCACCGATATGCAAACCGTGGCAATCGCGATGATCAGACTGTTGACGAGGAAACTGACGAAGCCGCGTTCGACCCAGACCTCGTAGTGAAACTGGAAGGTGGGTTCGAAGATGAGGAGCGGCGGCGTGGCGAAGGCGTCGACCGGTTGCTTGATCGAGACCATGAAGGCCCAGATGATCGGCGTCAGCTGCACCACCGTGAAGCCGCAGAGCGCCAGGAAGAGGATCATCTGGGTGTGCGGCTTCGGGCGCATCAGACGACCCCCCGATCGCGACGGTGCAGCACCAGGACGACGAGGCCGATGGCCATAGCCGAGATCAGCAGGGTCAGGACGCCGAGCGCCGAGGCGCGGCCGACCTCGAGCAGGCGAAAGGCGATGGCGTAGGTATAAATGGTCACCGTCTCGGTGGCGGTGCCGGGCCCCCCTGCCGTGAGCACGTAGATAGTGTCGAAGAAGCGGAAGGCGTCCATGATGCGGATGGCGAGCACGAAGATGATCAGCGGCTTGATCGCCGGCAGCATCACCTGGGTCAAAAGCGTCCAGTTGCCGGCCCCGTCCATTCTGGCCGATTCGATCTGGCTCTGATCGACCGTGTTGAGCCCAGCATAGAGGACCAGGATCATGAAGGGCGTGAACTGCCAGCTTTCGGCGAGCACCACGACGAGCCGAGCCCAGCCCGGGGTGCCGAGCCAGTCCGGCGGGAAGATGTTGAAGCCGATCAGAATGCTGTCGATCAGCCCCCAGCGGCCCATGAAGATCCAGCGGAGAAACAGAGCCGCCACCACCGGGGTCACGACGTGGGGCAGGAACATGAGGACGTTCAAAGCCTTGGCGCCGAATGTCAGCTTGTAGAGGCCGAAAGCGACGGCGAGTCCCAGGACGAATTGTAGGGTGACCGAGGCGGAGACCAGGATCACCGTCGTCCGTAGCGACGACCAGAAGCGCTGGTCCTGCAGCAGTGACACGTAGTTGGCAAAGCCGACGAATCTCGGTTGGTCACCGAGGTAGTAGTTGAAGAAGCTGAGATAGATCGCATAGCCCAGCGGGTAGACGAGAACGAGCGCGAGCATGACGCCGCTCGGCACTAGAAAAAGCCACAACCCCCGCTGGGCATGCATCGACCAGATTCCGACCGGTTATTGCGTCGAGGTGCCGAGAGCGTCGGCCGGGCTCAAAGAGCGTAGCCGCGATCGCGCAGGAGGGACGTGCACTCCTCGGCCGCAGCATCCAGTGCCGGCTTGACCTCCATCTCGCCGGTGATCGCCTGCTGCACCCGCCGCGTGATCGTCTCGCCGAGCTCGTAGAACTCGGCCAAGGGCGGGAATGGCACGGCCGTCTCGAGCGCCGCCAGGACGCCCGGGAAGTGCCGGTACTGCTCGGCCACCGCCGGGTCGTTGAGGATGGTCGAGCGCGGCGGCACCATGAGGCCGGCCGCTTCGCGCATGCTGTCGTGATCGAGCGCCGTCGCGATGATTCGGAACAACTGCTCCGGGTCCTGCGTGGTGTAGGCGCTGATCGCATAGCCGTCGCCCGAGAGCCGGGCATTGCCGCCGGGCGCCGCCGCCCAGTCGACCAATCCCACGACTCGCGACTGCTGCTCGTTGTCCATCGATGCACAGCGCGTCGCCCATTGCAGACCCTGCACCGCCAAGTCCTGCTGCAGGGCAATGGTGCACTCGTCATTGGCAGCCGAAGTGAAGCCACGCTGAGCATAAGCCGTGATGCGCTTGAGGGTCTCGATCGCCTCGACACCCATTTCGTTGTTGAAAATGGGCCGGAATTCCGCATCCAGCCAGCCGTCGCCGATGGCGTTCATGTACCAGTGCGTCTCGTTCAGGCTGGCATCCACGGCCCTCTGGCAGCTGATCGTTCCGGCCCTGAGCGGGCTGTTCATTTCGGCCGCCAGCGCCTCGTACTCGGCGAACGTCGTCGGCACGGTGGCGCCCGCTTCCTCGAAGAGATCGCGCCGGTAGAACCAGAGCATGACATTGGCCGTGCCCGGCAGCACGAAGAGCTCGCCATTGTACCGATATGCGTTGAGTAGCGACTCTGGGTACTCGTCGAGCCCGAATTCGTCCTTGTGCTTCTCGAACAGGTCGTCGATCGGCCGTAGCCAACCGTTTTTGGCATATTTCAGCACAGTGCTGTCGCTGGCGTAGACGATGTCGAAGGTGCTCGCGCCCGACGAGAGAGCTATGGTGGCGAGTTCATTCGCCCGGTCGAAGGGCATGAGCTGGGTGTTGACCTCGACGCCGGACAGCGCGCCCTGCATCTTTTCAGCGTAGTGCTCGAGCGCCGGGTAGCGGTGACTGATCATCTGTACGGCGGCACCCTGGGCGCGCACGAAGGGTGCCGGAAAGGCGCCGGCAGCTAGGCCGGCAGCGGCGCCCACGGTCTGCAGGGCACGCCGACGATCGATTGTGGCTCTTGGCATTTGGACCTCCCCATTCGGTTCGCCAAGGTCATAACGGGAAATGCCACGCTTGCACAAGCTGCGCTTCCGCCGACTTGCGATCTGTTTCAGCGTCCAGCCTTGCGCCAATCGGGTCGGTGACAAAGCCGGCGACCATTGGATCGCATCGAGCAGCGCCGGCCGCTGCCGCCTGAGAAAGTACGAGCCCTCGGCGAGCCGCGGCCGATAGCCACTGTTCGCCAGCGCGTTGCGGCCCAGCTCGCGGTTGGTCGTGCCCGATGACCGCCCCAATGGACTCTGCGATGGCCCTGACGCTTGGACCTTGAAACGCTCTCCGGTACCCGGGGCGGTTCACCTTGGTATTCAGATCGGCGATGCGGGACCGTTCGGGGGCGGTGAGATGGTACGTTCATCGCGCCGACAGAGTGACGCCTCTAATGGGACCGCGATTGAGTGTTTGCG
>SLRI01000025.1 GCA_007131045.1 Rhodospirillales bacterium | reverse complement strand
TCGAGGCCGCGCAGGTAGAAGGCGGGGTTGCGCTCGGCCGGGTCGTCGCCGAGGTCGGCCGTGTTGATCTCCTCGATCGTGGCACCGGCGGGCGGGCGAAGGCGCTGGATGGCCTGACTGACGAGTTCGGCGAGGGCGAGGCCGGCGGTGACGGTGCCGACGATCTGCGGGAAGAGCCTGGCGCCGAGGCGAAAGCCTTGCGCTTCCCAGACGACGAAGAGGGCGGCGGCGAAGAAGAGGGCCGCCATGGCCGTCGGCAGCCAGCCGATCACCGCCATGCCGCGGCTCTGGCCACTACTCATCGCGGCTGGCGCTTCTGGTGTGGGTGGGATCGGCTTCGGTGGATGCCAGTTGGCGACGCTTGAGGATGATGCCGGCGGTGACCAGGACGACGATCAGCCCGGCGATCGTCAGCACCATCGGCCGCCAGATCCAGTCCCAGTCGTAGAGGTTATAGGACATCCAGAGGTAGCGCTCGGCGAGGTTGGCGAGGATGAAGCCGATCAGCAGCGGCGGGCGCGGCATGCCGATCCGCTTCATCACCCAGCCCAGAAGGCCGAAGGCGAGCAGCATGACCAGATCCAGCCAGTGCCGGGTTTCCTGAAAGGCCCCCATGACGACGATGATCAGAACGACGGGTGCGATGTAGTAGAAGGGCACGAAGGTGAGGGCGGCGATCGGCCGGCTGAGCAAAAGGCAGATCAGCGTGCCGAAGATGTTGCCGAGCGCCAGCGACCAGATGATGACGAAGACCAGGTCCAGATGGTCGCGCAAGAGCGCCGGCCCGGGCTGGATGCCGAAGATCAACAGCGCACCGAGAAAGAGCGCCATGGCACTGCTGCCGGGCACGCCGAAGAGCAAAGTCGGCATCAAGACGCCGCCCTCGCGGGCGTTGTTGGCGCTCTCCGGGGCGATCACACCCCTGACGTCACCCTTGCCGAATTGCGAGCGGTCGCGGCTGGTCTGCACCACGTAGCCGTAGTTCAGCCAGTCGATGATCGAGGAGCCCATTCCGGGGATGGCGCCGATCAGGACGCCGAACATGGAGTGGCGAAAGATCAGCCACTTGTGCGAGAGGGTGTCGCGGACGCCAGTCAGCCAGCCGCTGCCGAGGCGGGTGCCGCGCTTGGCAATGGTGCCGCCCCTGGCCAGGAGGTCGACGATCTCGGGGATGGCGAATAGGCCGAGGGCGAGGACGACCAGCGAGATGCCGTCGTAGAAATAGAGTTCGCCATAGGTGAAGCGGTATTCCGGTGCTACCGGCGCGCCGCCCACCGTGCCGATCAAGACGCCGACGGCGGCGGCCAGGATGCCGCGCAGCGGCTTGGAGCCGGAGAGGACGCCGACCATGCTGAGGCCCAAAAGGGTGAGCATGAAGAGTTCGGGCGTGCCGAAGGCCAGCACGAGGGGCCGGGCGAAGGGGACGAGCGCGGTCAGCGCCAGAGCCCCGATGACGCCGCCGATCATCGAGGCACTGAAGGCGGCACCCAGGGCACGGGCGGCCTCGCCCTTCTGCGCCATGGGGTAGCCGTCCATGATGGTGGCTTGCGAGCCCGAGGAGCCGGGGATGCCCATCAGAACGGAGGGGAAGGTGTCGGCACTCGGCACGGCGGCGGCGATGCCGATCAGCATGGCGATCCCGGCATAAGGGTCCATGCCGAAGAGGAAGGGCAGGACGAGTGCCATGCCCATCAGCCCGCCCAGGCCCGGCAGGATGCCGACGGTGATGCCGATCGCGACCCCGGCGAACAGCATCATGAGCCGGAACGGGTCGAGCAGGATGAACAGACCGTCGATCAGCGGCTCGAGCATCGGCGCTCCGGCTCTGCCTCAGAAGTGGTGGGCGACCCGGCCGGGCTCGTACCGGCCGGGTCGGGCCAGCGTCAGTTCTCGAAGGCGACGCCGAAGCGGTCGGTCAAGAGGGTCTGCACCCAGGTCACGACCTCGGGCGGCGCGGCATCCAGATCCGCCTTGATCTGCGCCAGGCCGTCGCCGGAGATGATGTCGTAGCCGGCCATCAGGTCCTTGCCGGTCTCGATGAACTCCGGGTCTTCGACCATGGCATCGACGCCGATCCGGAGCGCCTCCTTGGCGTCGTCGGGGGCGTCCGAGTGCACCCAGATCGTGCCGCGGGTGTTCTGCACGAGGTTGGCCACGACCTTGTAGGCCTCCCAGGCCTCGCCCGAGGGCATTTCGCCGTGGATCTGCTCGTAGAGTTCGCCCGCGGTGATCAGGTCGGGGGCGGCGGGATCGCGGACCGGGTTGCCGTCGGCGTCGATGAAGCCGATGGCGTAGAGCGGGATGGCGGTGCCTTCCTCGACCAGGGGCACGACATTGGCGAGGTAGGCGGGCGTGCTCTGGGTGTTGATCATCAACTCGCCGCGCTCGAAGGCGAGCCGGGTGTCGCCGCGGCCGCCGTAGCCGGGGACGGCGCGGTAGTCGAGCTCGAACAGCTCGAGGGCGACGATCGATTCGACCAGGCCCACGGGGTCGGTGATGCCCTTGGTCACCCGGCCGCTGGCCTCGAGGAATTCGGTCGGATCGTCGATGCCGCTCGCCTGGACGTTGAAGGCGGTGACGTGGCCCATGGGGGCTGCGACCACGGGCTCGATCTCGTCGAGCTTCAGGCGCAGGCCTTCGAGGCCGAGAAAGGCGCGGAGGTTGAGGTGGCCCGAGGCGGTGAGCAGGCTGGTGCCGTCCTTCTCGACCCGCTCGGCGAACTCGTTCGAGCCCAAGAGCCCGCCGGCACCGGTGACGTTCTCGGCGATCACGGTCGGGTTGCCCGGAATGTGGCGGCCGAGATATTGGGCGATGTAGCGGCCGAAGGTGTCGGTGCCGCCACCCGCCGAGAACGGGATCATGATGCGGATGGTCTGGCCTTCGTAATAGGTCATCGGGTCGGCCTGAACGGCGTTGCCGCCCATCACGACGGCGATCGCGGTGGCGACGCTGCCCAAGAGCATGCGGCGGTTCGGCATGGAGCTTCCTCCCGGTTGTTGTCGTTGGGGATGCCTATGGACCCTTGGTGCCAGTTTTGCGACAATCTGGCAATCGGGTCGGGGCAGCCGGGCAGGGAACCGGTGCCCCGTGGGGTTGGAAAACGCCGTCTCGAGTGGCTGGACAGCCCGTGCGAACCGGCTTATACGCTCGGGCCGTGTCGGGTTCTCCGGCTCGCGCCCAGGTAGCTCAGTTGGTAGAGCAACGGACTGAAAATCCGTGTGTCGGCGGTTCAAATCCGTCCCTGGGCACCATTTCCTCGTGATCGACGGCCTTTATTTCTAGCGTGCTTGTCCAAGGCCGCACCGTTGCCCACGTTCTGGGTTTCTGGGTCAAAGAAGGATTTGCAGTGCTGGTTCGTCGCGGCGCCGTCCCCTTCGGTCGGACGGTGGGGTTTTGAGCGGGCGGAGGGGTAAAGCGCCGCCGTTGCCGCCGCCGGTGGTCGAGAAGAGCTGGGCCGAGCTCGCCAGCTTCGCGCTGCCCTATGTCTGGCCGGCCGGCGAGACGGGGCTGAGAGCACGGGTGGTCGCGGCCTTTCTCTGCCTCCTGGCCGCCAAGATCGTCACCATCTACGTGCCGTTCTTCTTGAAATGGACGATCGATGCCCTGGGCGAGCCGGGGCTCGAGGCGATCCCCTTGGCACTGCTGCTCGGCTATGGCGCGGCGCGGCTGTTCTCCTCGGTCTTTCAGCAGCTGCGCGATGCGTTGTTCGCCCGGGTGGGGGCGCGGGCCGGCCGGCGGCTGGCGCTCGCGGTCTACACGCATCTCTTCGAGCTCTCGCTCCGCTATCATCTCGAGCGGCGGACCGGCGAGCTGGCACGGGCCATCGACCGCGGGGTGAAGGCGCTCTCGTTCCTCTTGCGCACCGCCCTGTTCAGCCTGGTGCCGACGATGTTCGAGTTCGCCCTCGTCATCGGCATTCTGCTCTGGAACTACCCGCCGGGCTTTGCCGGCGTGGTGTTCGTCACCATCGTCGGCTACGCGATCTTCACCGTCGTCACCACCAACTGGCGGACGATCATTCGCCGCCAGCTCAACGCCGCGGACAATGCCTTCAACGCCTCGGCGGTCGACGGGCTGATCAATTACGAGGTGGTCAAGGCGTTCGCCAACGAGGGCTTCGAGCGGCGGCGGCTGGACGGCCAGCTCGAGACCTACGAGCGCTCGGCGGTCAAGTCCGAGGTCACGCTGGCCTATTTGAACGGCGGGCAGGCGACGATCATCGCGATCGGCGTGACCGTCTTGATGATCATGGCGGCCCAGGGCGTGGTCGCGGGCACGCTCACCATCGGCGACGTGGTGCTCTTGAACGCCTTTCTGCTGCAGCTCTACCAGCCCTTGAACTTCCTCGGCGTCGTCTATCGCGAGATCCGCCAGTCGGTGACCGATCTCGAGCATATCGAGGGGCTGATGGCGCTCGAGCCCGACGTGGCGGACCGGCCGGATGCGGTGCCGCTCCGGGTGACCGACGGCGCCGTGCGGTTCGAGAACGTGCGCTTCGCCTATGATCCGCGCAGGCCCCTGGTCGACGGCCTGAGCTTCGCGCTCGAGGGCGGGCAGAAGCTCGGCATCGTGGGGCCCACCGGGGCCGGCAAGTCGACCATCGTGCGGCTGCTCTTTCGCTTCTACGACACCAACGACGGGGTGGTCAGCGTCGACGGGCAGGACATTCGCGGTTTGACACAGGCCTCGTTGCGCCAGCATATCGGGCTCGTGCCGCAGGACACGGTGCTGTTCAACGACACGATCGAGGCGAATATCGCCTATGGTAGGCCGGGGACCGGCCGGGACGAGGTCGAAGCGGCGGCCAGGCTGGCCCAGATCCACGACTTCATCCTGAGCCTGCCCGATGGCTACCAGAGCCTCGTCGGCGAGCGGGGCCTCAAGCTCTCGGGTGGCGAGAAGCAGCGGGTGGCGATCGCCCGGGTTCTGTTGAAGAACCCGCCGATTTTGATCCTCGACGAGGCGACCTCGGCCCTCGACAGCGGCACCGAGCGGTCGCTGCAGGAAGCG
>SLRI01000267.1 GCA_007131045.1 Rhodospirillales bacterium | reverse complement strand
GGCGACGGCCGCCGGGTCCGCGGCACACCAAGTCACGGTCTTGAGGAAGGCGCGGATCGCCCGCTTGGTGGCGATCGGGTGGTGCCGGACCCAGTCTGGGTTGCCGTAGATCATGCAGCAGAAATATTGCGACCAGGGGCGGTCGGTGGCGGTGTTCAAGATCACCCGACCGACACCCCTGGCGCGCAATTTCTGCGGCTCCGGGGCAAAGGCCATGAAGGCGTCGGCGCCGCCCTTGGCGAAGAGCTCGAGCGCGGTCTCACCTTCGGGTACCCGCCAGTCGATGTCGGCCTGCGGGTCGAGGCCGACATAGGCCGCCATGGCGGAGAGGTAGTATTGCGCGAGCGCGCCCTGGGCCTGGATGGCGACCCGCTTGCCGCGCAGCTCGCCCACCGTGGCGATGTCGCCGTGGACGAAGAGCTCGTAGCAGCCGGAATGGACGCCGGCGAGGCAGACGATCGGCCGGCCGTGGGCTAGTTCGTAGACCAGCGTGGGCACCGTCGACTGGGCGAGGTCCAGCTCGCCCCGGGCAACCATCTCGATGATGGTTACCCCGGTCCCGGTTCTGACGAACTCGGGCTTGGTGAAGCCCTCGAGCCGGAGCGCCGCCTCGGCGGCATAGAGCGGGGCCACGCAGATGCCGAGGCCCTTCGGCAGGCGGATGGTGGTGGTTTCCGGCAGCGAGGCGGCCAGTGCCGCAGTGCCCCCTGCGCCGTTGCCGAGGACGATGCCGGCGCCCGCGGCGAGCAGCGAGGCACCGAGGTCACGACGGCTCCAGGCGTTGTTCATCGTTCGCCCCCTGGCGCGACAGCGGCGGCAATGGGCGAAGAGCCAGCGCGCCGATCCCGCCAAAATGCGCGAATTGATTAACCGTTCCCGGTAACTCATTACTTAGAATTTGTCAAGTCCGATCAAGAAAGCTGCGCTGCAGCAATTTGTAGACGCGCGGATTTTTTGCCGTTTCATCGACTTGGGCGAAAGTAGCGGAAGGCTGCGGCGACGCCCCTGCGAACCCGTCGCGACTCGTTCGGTGCGTCGGGCTTGCCAGACCAGGAGCGGTTGCCGCACGATGTGGCAGATCAAGAAAAGGGGGGACCCTCATGCGCCGCACCTTGCTCCTCGGCACCACCGCCGTTCTGGCCAGCCTCGCCGTCGGCCTGCCGGCGACCGCCGAGACGTTGCGCTTCGCCTATCAGGCAGACGTCAACACCCTCGACCCGCACGGGCTGAACGAGACCTTCACCCTCGGCTACCAGGGCAACATCTACGAGGGCCTGACCCGCCGCGGCCCGGACCTTTCGATCGAGCCGTCGCTGGCCACCGACTGGGAGATGATCGAGCCCACCCGCTGGCGCTTTCATCTGCGCGAGGGGGTGACCTTCCACGACGGCAGCCCGTTCACCGCCGACGACGTGGTGTTCTCGGCCGAGCGCACCCGGGCCGAGGGCTCGGACCTCAGGACCCGGCTCGCCGGGGTGGTCGAGGTGATCGCCGTCGACGACCTGACGGTCGACTTCGTCACCGCCGAGCCCAACCCCATCCTGCATGCCGAATGGGACACCTGGTTCATCATGAGCCGGGCCTGGGCCGAGGCCAACGACGCCACCCGGCCGACCAGCGTCGCCGACCAGACCGGCGCCTTCGCGCACATGAACGCCAACGGCACCGGGCCCTTCATGATCACCGCGCGCGAGGCCGACATCCGCACCGTGGCCGTGCCCAACCCCGACTGGTGGGACACCGCCGAGCACAACCTGACCGAGGTGGTCTTCCAGCCGATCGCGTCGGACAGCACGCGAATCGCAGCGTTGCTCTCGGGCGAGATGGACATGGTCTACCCCGTCCCGATCCAGGACGTGCCCCGGGTGGACGCCACCGCCGGGGTCACGGCACTGACCGGGCCTGAACTGCGCACCATTTTCCTCGGCCTCGACCAGGACCGCGACGAGCTGCTGCATTCGTCGGTCACCGGCACCAACCCGTTCCAGGACCGCCGGGTTCGCCTGGCGATGTACCAGGCGATCGACATCGACGCGATCGTCGAGCGCATCATGCGCGGCCAGGCGACCCCGGCGGCGACCATGGTGGCGCCCGGCATCCAGGGCTTCCCCGAAGACCTCCAGCGCCACCCCTTCGATCCCGAGGCGGCCAAGACGCTCCTGGCCGAGGCCGGCTACCCCGACGGCTTCTCTGTGACCCTGGACTGCCCCAACGACCGCTACGTCAACGACGAGGCGGTCTGCCAAGCGATCGTCGGCATGCTGGCGCGGATCGGCATCGAGGTCGACCTTCTGGCGCAGACCCGTTCGGTCTACTTCGCCAAGGTGCTGGCTCAGGCCGGCTTCGACACGAGCATGTATCTCTTGGGCTGGACCCCCGGCAGCTTCGACAGCTGGAACGCGCTCTACAACCTCGTCCACACCCGCACCGAGGACGGTGCCGGTGCGTTCAACCTCGGCGGCTACTCGAACCCCGAGATCGATGCGCTAACGGCGAGGATCCTGACCGAGACCGATCTCGAGGCGCGCGCCGCGATGATCGCCGAGGCCTGGCAGATCCTGCACGAGGATGTGGGCTACCTGCCGCTGCATCAGCAGGCGCTGGCCTGGGGGATCACCGACGGGCTCGAGGTCGCCCAGCGCGCCGACAACCAGTTCGCCTGGCGGCACGTCGTCAAGGATTAGAGTAGAAGTAAAGAGAAGAGCCGGGGAGGATGATCCTCCCCGGGCCACACCGTTTTCTCTGCTGCGATGCGCGCTTACGGCCACCGTGCGCAGCACTCGCCTTGCCGACATGGCGGGGTCGATCGATGAGGTGGCTGTTGTTCGACTGGCTGCAGAAGGCCTGGCCGGCGGCAGTGGCTACGTACCGACCAGCTTCGATCCGTCGACCGCGGTGCGGGCCATCGAGTTCGTCCTCGCCGGCGGCACCTTCGTGCCGGCAATCTCACTGGCGACGGCGAAGCGCGGATTGCCGAAGGCTTGGCCGCTGCCGTCCGCAGAGGCGCCGATGCTGCCGCCGACCATCGTCTCGAGGCTCTGGTCGACGTAGTTGAAGGGCAGCCCGACCTCGACGTCCACCGAGGTGCGTACCTCGTCGCGCTCGACCCGGTCGTCGTCGACGAAGACGACCCCGGTGTCGTTCGAGACGAACACGGGCGAGCTGGTCTCGCGCCGCGTATAGGAGAGGCCGGGCTCGATGTCGTTCTGGCCCGGCCGCAGCAGCATCACGCCGGCCCGGGTCAGGGTTCGCTCGAGCGCCCGCTCGACCTCTTCGGGCTACGCCGCGGCGTCGTTGCCGCCCGATCCGGCTACAGGCGCCGAACCGGTAGCACCGCAGCCGCTGATCGTGCGGCCGTCACTGTCCGAGAGGATGAAGGGTGGCGGCAGGGCGGTCCCCCGGCTGCTGGGCCCACCACGTTCGACGGCCTCGAGCCGGGCGAGCAGGCTCGCGATCATCAGGTCGCGGCGATAGAGCTCGGCGTGCAGCAGGCCGAGCGGGGCCAGCTGGTCCGCCGTGTGGTCCTCCGCGGCATCCTCGGTCTCATCCTCGGTGTGGGGTGCTGCGGGACTCGTCGTGGCGGGATCAGGGACTGCGCGGCGCTCGGCTGGTGGCCGGGAGTGGTACAGGTCGACCACGACCCGGTGATCGGCGAGGCTGAAGCTCTTTACCTCGGCGACGTCGATTGCCCTGATGGTCACGGCGCGGGGCTCTGGCACCGCCAGCTGGCCCGCCGGCACCGAGCCGTCCGGCCGGAAGCGTGCTGGGTCGGCGAAGCGGACCACTACGGTATCGCCGGTCTGCTCGGTGTCGACCTCGACCGCGTGCGGCCAGTCGAAGACGAAGCGCTGGAAGGTGGGGTGCAGTCCCGCGCGTACCGTGACTTCGGAACGGGACGCTGGGGAAGGGGACGCGGGCTCAGCCGGCCCGGCGGCGGGCTCGGGCAGGGCAGTATCCGCCTCGATGTCGGGCTCGTCCAATGCCGTCTCGACGGGTGCCCTGGGTTCTGGCTCGGCGGTTGCGTCGTCGGGCATGATCAGCTCGGCCGGCATCGTCAGGCACACAGCAGCCAGGCCCTGGGTATCCAGGACCTCCTGGGCGATGTTCGGCGGCGGGGCCAGGAGGGCTACGGCGAGCCCGGTGGCGACGGCGGCCAGCGGCAACGCTCGAAGACGCGGCCGCTGGCGTTCAGCCGAGGGTGAGGAAGTCATCCGGTGCGGGCTCCAGTCGGTTGGGTGTCGGCAAGTCGTGCTTGCGCTCGACGACAAAACCAACCGTGCCGAATTCCTCGTGCTCGGGCCAGGCCCGGAGGAACTGCTCGGTGGTCATCGTGCGATTGCCGAAGAGCGGGCCGGCGAGCAGCACCCGGTTGCCGCGGCTGCCGCGAAAGACGACGAAGTGGCTGGAGCCGTTGACCATGATCGACACGATGGCCGGCGCACGCTCGGCGAGGCCGTCGAGGTCGAGGCGGCCGATGCCGCGGCCCTGATAGCCGCGCGCATCGACATAGAGCTTGAGGTCGGCAAGCGAGAAACCCTGGCGGAGGTTCACGATGATCGGGTTCTCGACGTATTCGGGCCGGCTCATCAGGCCCATGGCGATCTCCCGCTCGGTCACCGGGTCGCCGTGCTGAAAGTTCAAGAGGGTGGCGAGCGAGGCCGCACCGCAGGAATAGTCCCAGCCCTGCATCACGACCTTGGCCTGGCGTTGCTCGAGCAGCGAGAGCACCTGAAGAGGGCGGCCGGCCGGATCGGTCCGGCTGTCGCCGGCGGCAAGGGCCGAGAGACCACCGCCGACGAGCAGCAGGAGCAGCAGGAGCAGCAACCGATCCGGCCGAAGCCGCAAACGTGCCATGTCCACTTTCCTGAGGCGGCCGGCCGGGTCAGGGCCGGCCGTTCGGGTCTAGAGTATCCGTCTTGGTCAAGCGGCTTTTGTCGTCCAGAGCCGATCGTCGCGCAGCAGCGCGTTGGCGAGGATGACGAGCTTGCGCATGACGGCGGTGATGGCGACCTTGGCGGGCTTG
>SLRI01000491.1 GCA_007131045.1 Rhodospirillales bacterium | reverse complement strand
ATGTCGCTCGAGAACCGCGTCGTCTGGTCGGAAGGGATCTTCCTCAGGCCGCAACACTTCCAGCAGCAGGATCGCTGGGTCGAGGCACAGGACCGCGGGGCGGTGCGCGATCTCTGCCCCTTCGGCTGGGGCTTTCGCAAGCACGTGCTCGACGACGAGGCCCTGGGTCGCGGCGAAATCCACCTGCTCGAGGCCGACGGCGTCTGGCGCGACGGCACGCCACTGCGCATTCCGGCCGATTCGCCACCGCCGGCGCCACTGACCCTCGACAAGACCGCGCGCGCCGGGATCGTCCATCTCGGTCTGCCGCATCGCGTCCTCGAGCGGCAGACGATCGAGCCGGTCGATGCGCCGGCGAGCGGTGCCCGCTATCGGGCCGCCCGGGTGCCGGTCGGCGACGTCGTGGGCCCGGCCGGCAGCGCGGAGGAGCCGATCGAGGTGGCGCATGCGCAACTGCGCCTGATGACCGAGCAGGACGATCGGAGCGCCTATAGCTGCCTCGGAGTCATGAAGCTCCTGGCGGTGGGCGAGGACCGCTCGATCGAGCGCGACCCGAGCTACTTGCCGCCCTGCCTCAGGCTCGAGCCGGCGGCACCGCTGGTGCGCTTTCTGGCCGAGCTCGCGGGCAAGCTGGAGGCCACCGCCGACGAGCTGGTCTCCTGGGTCGCCGGGCGGCGCGCCGAGGGGGTCGCCGAGATGCGCGACCTCTACCTCCTGCAGGTGATCAACCGCAACGAGCCCTTGATCCACCACCTCGCGGCCCAGCGCGGGCTGCACCCCGAGACCGTCTATCGCGCACTGATCGGCCTGGTCGGCGAATTCGCCACCTTCACCCACCGCGAGCGCCGCGCCCCACGCCTGCCGGTCTACGACCACGACGATCTCGCGTCGACCTTCGAGCCGGTGATGACCGAGCTGCGCCGCTCGCTCGCCGAGCCGCGGCCGCGCAAGGTGGTCAAGATCAACGTCCGCGCCCATCCGCGGCCCGGCGTCTACAGCGTCGAGGTGCCGGAGAACCGGGTCTACGAGGAGGCGCGGCTGGTGATGGCGGTGGGAGCCGCGCTGGGCGCCGACGAGCTTCGCCAGCGCTTCCCGAGGGCGGTAACGCTCGGCCCGATCAACGAGTTCGACGACCTGGTCAAGCGCAACTTGCGCGGCATCCCGCTCGTGCCGCGCTCGTTGCCCGGCGAGCTGCCGCTCTATCCGGGCCGCGAGTATTTCGAGCTCGACCGCGACAACCCCTATTGGCAACGCCTGCCGCAATCGCGCGGGCTCGGCATGCTCGTGGCGAGCGACATCCCCGAGCCAGCGATCGATTGCTGGGCGATCTGGGACACGGGCTAGGAGCCGGCGAATGGCCGAGGATGACCCGTTCGGACTGCGCGACCGCGAGCAGCGGACGGTGATCCTGCGGCCGCAGCCGGGCGGCCGCCGACCGTCGGCCGGCCCGCTGCCCCGCGCCCCCGCTGTCGATTCCCTGCCCGAGCCCGGCCTCGCACTGCCGCCGGCGCCGGGCAGCGGCCCGCTGATGGCCGCCGTCGAGCCGCTCTTGATCGTCGCCGTGCAACTGCGCGGGCCCGAGCCGCCGCGCGACCTCGTGGGCCTGCACGCCCGGATGGAGGCGACCTTGCAGCGCCTGCCTAGCGAGGTCCGCGGCGCGGTCGCCGCCGGCGACGTCGACCGGGCGCGCCATGCCGTCGCCGCCTTCATCGACGAGACGGTTCTCAACACGCCCTGGGGACCGCGCAGCGAGTGGCCGCAGCGCCGCCTCGCCACCCGGCTCTTCGGCGACGACGACGCCGGCCGCAGCTTCTTCCACAACCTCGAGGAGGCCGAGCGCGACGCAGAGCGGCATCGCGACCTGCTCGAGGTGATGCACGCCTGCCTGGCGCTCGGCTTCGAGGGTGTGTTCGCCGTCCAGCCGGAGCGGACCGGCCGGCGCAGCCTCGCCCAGATCAAGAGCGATCTCTACCGCCGCCTCGCCGATCCCGCCGCGGCCGCCGGGCTGTCGCCGCGCTGGCAGGGGCTCGATGCACCGTTGCGGCCGGAGCGCCGGCTGATCCCCAGCTGGCTCGCCGGGGTCGCCGCATTGGCCATTCTCGGGCTGCTCTATTGGGGCTTCAGCTACCGGCTCTCGCTCTACGGCGACACCGTGGCCGCACTGCGCCCGACCACCGAGCCCATTACCCTGATCCGGGTGAGCCCGGTGCAGCCGCCGCCGGCGCCGGTGCAGCCGGCCTATTTCGCGCCGCCCCCGGCACCGCTGCTCGAGCGCGAACGAGCGGCTGGCCAGGTCGAGGTCGCCGAACGCCCGGACTCCATCCTGGTCCGCATCCGCGGCGACGGCCTGTTCGCCTCGGCCAGCGCCGAGCTGCAGCCCGATTTTCGGCCGCTGATCGAGCGCATCGGCAGCGAGATCGCCGACCGTCCCGGCCGGGTGACGGTGGTCGGCCACACCGACAGCCTGCCGATCCGCACCGCCCGCTTCCCCTCGAACTTCGAGCTGTCGCGCGCCCGGGCCCAGTCGGTGGCGCGCATCCTGGAGGAGCGGCTCGGCCCCGGCCGCGAGGTCACGATCGACGCCGCCGCCGACACCCGGCCGATCGCCGACAATGCGACGCCCGACGGCCGCGCCCGCAACCGGCGGATCGAGATCGTGCTGAGGAATGGCTAGGCGCATGATGGCCACGCTCCGCCGGATCCTCGGCTCGCACTGGCTGATCACCTTCCTGGGTGCCGCGGCCCTGGCGGCCGTGGTCTGGTGGCTCGGGCCGCTGGTCGCCTTCGGCACCGAAGCACCCTGGCGACCGCTCGACCCGGTGACCGTGCGCCTCTGGGTGATCGCCGCGATCGCCATCGTCTGGCTCGCCGGCAACGGTCTTCGGAGCTGGCTCACCTGGCGGCGCAACCGGGCGATGCTGCAGGCCCTGGCCCCGGACCCGGGCGAGCTCGCCAAGGCCGGCGAGCGCGACGCCATAACCCGGAATTTCGAGCGAACCCTGCAGCGGCTGGCCGCGCATCGCTTCGCCAAGGCGGACGGCCGGCTCCTGACCCAGCTGCCCTGGTACCTGCTGATCGGCCCGCCCGGCTCCGGCAAGACGACGGCGCTCCTCAACAGCGGCCTCGATTTCCCGCTCGATGATGCGCACGAGATCCAGGGCATCGGTGGCACCCGGCATTGCGACTGGTTCTTCACCGACGAGGCCGTCTTGATCGACACCGCCGGGCGCTACGCGGTCCAGGACCTCGATGCGGAGCGCGATCGCGGCGGCTGGCAGGCCTTTCTCGAGCTCCTGGCGAAGCACCGCCCGCGCCAGCCGATCAACGGGGTCCTGGTGGCGCTCGCCGTCACCGACCTCATGGGCGACGGCGATGCCGCGACCCGCCTGGCGCAGCGGCTGCGCGAGCGGCTGCAGGAGCTGCGCAGCCGGCTCGGCATCGGCTTTCCGGTCTATCTCGTCTTGACCAAGGCCGACCTGATCAGCGGCTTCACCGATTTCTTCGAGGGCCTCGATCCCGCGGGCCGCGCCCAGGTCTGGGGCACCACCTTCCCCGAGCCGGACACGCGCGCCGCCCGGCGCGGCTTCGCCGCCGACTGGCAGGCGCTCCTCGGCCAGCTCGCCGCCCGCCGGCTCGACCGGCTGGAGAGCGAGCGCGACCCGGAGCGCGCCGCCCGGGTGCTGGGATTCCCGGGCCAGCTCGGGCTCCTCGAGCCGGCGGTCGAGCGGTTCGCCGCCACGCTCTTCGCGGAGCTCGACGATACCGTCTGGTGGCGCGGTGTGTATCTGACCAGCGGGACCCAGGAAGGCACCCCGGTCGACCGGCTGATCGGTCGGCTCGCCGCCGGCTTCGGCGTCGCCCCGCGGGCAACGCGAGGCCCGGCGGTCCGCTCGATGCCCTATTTCTTGACCGACCTCTTGCGCCGGGTGGTCTTCCGCGAGGCCGGGCTGGTCGCCGAGAACACCTCCTTCGCCAGGCGGGCGCTGCTCGGCCAGCGCCTCGCCTGGAGTGCTGCGGCATTCGCCGTCCTCGCCGCCGCCGGGCTCTGGACCTGGAGCTACACCGCCAATGCCGAGCGCAGTGCCGCCGTGGCCCGGGCCCTCGCCGAGATCGAGCGCCAGACCCCGGGCCTGCGCGCGACCGAGCTCTTCGCCACCGACGACGACCTCCGCAGCGTCCTGCCGGCCCTCGACGCTTTGCGCGACCTGCCGACCGGGGTCGCCGCCGCGACGAGCGAGGACCGGGCGGGCGAGAGCTGGCGCTACCGCTTCGGCCTGTCGCAATACGGCCGCACCGCCCGCGATGCCGAAAGCGCCTATCAGGCCGGGCTCTACCGCCTGCTGCTGCCGCGCCTCCTCGCCGGCCTCGAGCGTGAGCTCAAAGGCGGCATCAACGATCCCGACTTTGTCTTCGAGACCCTACGCAGCTACCTTCTGGTCGGCAATCGCGAGCGTCTGGTGAACGGCAATTTCGAGCAGCGTGAGCTCGACAGCTGGCGGATCATCGAGCGGCTCGCCGAAAGCTGGGAGGGCAGGCTCACCGGCGACGAGCGCGACCGGCTGCTGGTCCATGTCGAAGCGCTCCTCGCCATGCCGCTCGCCGTCGACCAGCGCGAGATCGCGACTAACGGAACCCTCCGCTACACGCCGAAGATCGCGCTCGACGGTGAACTCATCGACACGGCACAGGACACCTTGCGCGCCCTGCCGCTGGAGCGGCGTGCCTACCAGTATGTCCGCGACGACCCGGTGTTCGTCGACCTCGCCCCCTTGCGCTTCGCCGATTTCGTCCCGGGTGCCGCCGACCTCTTCGTCCGCCGCTCGGGGCAGCCGCTGGACACCGGCATCCCGGCGATCTTCAGCTATGCCGCGTTTCACGGGCTGGGTTTGGAGTACAGCGTGCTCGATGCGATCGACGCCGCGGTCAACGACGTCGCCGACGACGCCTGGGTGCTCGGCCGCGACGGCCCGTTGCCGGCGGCCGAGCGGCTGCCGCTGATCCAGGCGACGCGCGAGCTCTACTAT
>SLRI01000286.1 GCA_007131045.1 Rhodospirillales bacterium | reverse complement strand
TGGGCCAGGGCCTCGAGATCGGCGCTGGTCGCGATCAGCCGCTGGGCGACGTCGCTCTCGTCGGCGCATTGCTTGAGCAGCACGCGGAGCAGGTCGACCGTGGGGCCGAGCCCCCTGACCGGCGGGGTCTGGGCGGGCAGCTGCGGCAGCTCGGCCTCGGGGATCGCAAAGACCGTCTCGATGACGTCGACCACCTCGCGCATGCTCTCCTTGTCGAGATTGATCCGATCGAGCTTGCGCAGCGCCTCCTGGTCGCGCGGCTTTTGCGCCGCCAACTCCATCAGCAGGTCGTCGCGGACGATGCGGTTGCGCGGCAGGTCGCGGGCCTGGGCCTTGCGTTCGCGCCAGGCGGCGAGGTGCTGGACCAGGGCGATGAACCGCGGCTCGCGCGAGCGGACCTTGAGCCGCTGCCAGGCGTCCTCGGGCCGGGTGACGTAGAGCGAGGGATCGAGCAGGTAGCGGGTCTCCTCGGCCACCCACTCGAGCCGGCCGGCAGTGGCAATGCGCTGCCGCAGCTTTTCGTAGATGACGCGGAGATGGACGACGTCGGCCAGCGCGTAGTTGAGCTGGGCTGCGGACAGCGGCCGGCGGCTCCAGTCGGTGAACCGCGAGCTCTTGTCGAGCTTCGCCTTGGCCAGGCGATTGACCAGGGTCTCGTAGGCGACCTCCTCGCCGAAGCCGCAGACCATGGCAGCGATCTGGGTGTCGAAGATCGGCTCAGGGAGGCTGCCGTCCATCAGCTTGAGGAAGATCTCGAGGTCCTGCCGGCAGGCGTGGAAGACCTTCAAGACGCCCGGGTCGGCGAGCAGGTCGACCAGCGGCGCCAAGTCGATGCCCGCAGCCAGCGTGTCGACCGCGACCGCCTCCTCGGCGCCGGCGAGCTGCACCAGGCAGAGCCTGGCCCAGTAGGTGCGCTCGCGCATGAATTCCGTGTCGATGGTGATGTAGGGCTCTCGCCGCAGCCGTTCGGCCACCGCTTCGAGCTCGTGTGTCGTGCTGATCAGCGTCATGCTCGATAGGGGCCCTCTGGCGGGCGACGGCCGCAAGCCTCACGGCTTGACAGGCTCGTGGCCGTTGTGACCTTTACGCGCGGCATCGAGCCCCGAATTCCTTTCCATTAGCCGAGAGTGACGGCATGCACCGTTATCGTACGCATCGCTGCGGCGAGCTGACCAAAGGCCATGTCGCGAGCACCGCCCGTCTGTCGGGATGGGTACACCGAAAGCGCGATCACGGCCAGTTGCTGTTTATCGACCTGCGCGATCACACCGGCATCACCCAGATCGTCTTCCAGCCCGAGCTCCAGATTTTCGCCGAGGCCGAGGCGCTCAAGCTCGAGAGCGTGATCACCGTGACCGGCGAGGTGGTGGCGCGAACGGCCGAGACCGTCAACCCCGACCTCCCCACCGGCGAGATCGAGCTGGTGGCCAGAACGCTCGAGGTGGATTCGGTCGCCGACACCCTGCCGCTCCAGGTCAATGCCGAGCGCGACTACCCCGAGGAGACCCGGCTCACCTATCGCTTCTTGGATCTCCGGCGCGAGAAGATGCAGCGGCAGATCCGGCTGCGCTCGGCGATCACGGCGAGCCTTCGCCGGCGGATGCAGGAATTGGATTTCATCGAGATCCAGACCCCGATCCTGACCGCGAGCTCGCCCGAGGGGGCGCGTGATTTTCTGGTCCCGTCCCGCCTGCATCCCGGCCGCTTCTATGCACTGCCGCAGGCGCCGCAGCAGTACAAGCAGCTGTTGATGATGTCGGGCTTCGACCGCTACTTCCAGATCGCCCCCTGCTTTCGCGACGAGGACGCCCGGGCCGATCGCTCGCCCGGCGAGTTCTATCAGCTCGATCTCGAGATGGCCTTCGCGACCCAGGAGGACGTCTTCGCCGCGGTCGAGCCGGTGATGCACGGGCTGTTCGAGGAATTCTCGGACTGGGCGGCGACGCCGCTGCCCTTTCCGCACATCCCGTATCGGGACGCGATCCGCCGGTTCGGCACCGACAAGCCGGATCTCAGGAACCCGATCGAGATGCAGGACGTGAGCGAGGCGTTTCGCGACTCGGGCTTCAAGATCTTCGCCGGGCTGTTGGCCAAGGACCCGAAGCACGCGGTCTGGGCGATCCCGGCGCCGGGCGGCGGCAGCCGTGCCTTTTGCGATCGGATGAACGCCTGGGCGCAGGGCCTGGGCCAGCCGGGGCTCGGCTACATCTTCTTCAAGGACGGCCAGGGCTCGGGCCCGTTGGCCAAGAATATCGGCCCGGAGCGCACCTCGGCGATCCAGGCGCAACTCGGCCTCGCGGATGGTGATGCCGTCTTCTTCGTCGCCGGTGATCCCGGGGTCTTCTACAAGTTCGCGGGTGCCGCCCGCGACAAGCTCGGCCACGATCTCGATCTCTTGGAGAAGGACGTCTACCGGTTCTGCTGGATCGTCGATTTTCCGATGTTCGAGTGGGACGAGGACACCAAGAGCGTCGGCTTCTCGCACAACCCCTTCTCGATGCCACAAGGCGGGATGGCGGCGCTGGACGAGCAGGACCCGCTCGACATCCTGGCCTATCAGTACGACATCGTCTGCAACGGCGTCGAGCTCTCCTCGGGTGCGATCCGCAATCACCGCCCGGACATCATGGAAAAGGCGTTCGCGATCGCCGGCTACGACAAGGCGGTGCTCGAGGAGCGCTTCGGCGGGATGTGGCGGGCGTTGCACTACGGCGCCCCGCCGCACGGCGGCATCGCGCCCGGGCTGGATCGGATCGTCATGCTCTTGGCGCAGACCGAGAATCTGCGCGAGGTGATCGCCTTTCCGATGAACCAGCAGGCGCAGGAGCTGCTTTTGGGCGCACCCGCCGAGGTCAGCGAGAAGCAGCTGAAGGAGTTGCACCTGCAGCTGTCGCTCACCGCCCGGGCCAAGCTCCGCGAGGGCGATCGCGCCCCGGTCGGCGAGCCGGGCTAGAGCCCCCCGCCCCCAACCTCCACCGACCCGAAGTACCGGAGGGTCCAGGGAGGCGCCGCCTCCCTGGTCTTCTTCTCCTCCCCTACCCCCGCATCCTCAGCCCATCCGGATCGAACAGCGGCTCGGCCGCGATCGTCGCCGGCCGGCGGAGGCCGAGGATTTCGATGGTGAGATCGCCCGCTTCCTGGTGTTCGACCTCGATGTAGCCCAGCGCCACCGATTTCTGGCTCCAGTGGGCATAGCCGCCGGAGGTGACCCAGCCGATGACCTTTTCGCCGTGCCAGATGGGCTCGTCGCCGATGACGTCGATGTCGGTGTCGTCGACGGTGAAGGTGGTGAGCCGGTACGTCGGGGTTTCGGCCACAGCAGCGGCGTGGCCGATGAAGCCGCCGCGGCGGTAGTCGACGAAGCGGCCGAGCCCGGCGGCCTCGGGCCCGTAGAGCGGGCGGTATTCGCGAGCCCAGCTGCCGAAGCTCTTCTCCAGCCTCAGGCTATTCAGCGCGCGGGCGCCGAAGAGCTTCAGGCCGTGCGGTTCGCCGGCGCGGCGGAGTGCCCGGTAGAGGCGGCGGAGATAGGGGGCCTCGGTCCAGATTTCGTAGCCGAGATCGCCGGTGAAGCTGATGCGGCCGGCGAGCGTCGGGACGAGGTCGAGCTCGAGCGGTTTGATGGCGAGGAAGGGGAAGGCTTCGCTGGATAGGTCCTCGCCGGTCAGGTCCTCGAGGATGGCGCGGCTCTTGGGTCCGGCGACGGAGAGGCCGAGGCGGGTGTCGGTGACGCTCTCGAGGGTCACGCCGGATGCCGGCAGATGCTGCTCGAACCAGCGCCGATGGTAGGTTTCGGCGATGCCGGAGCCGGTCAGCAGGAAGCGGTCGGGGGCGAGGCATGCCAGAGTGAAGTCGCCGATCAGCCGGCCCCGGTCGTCGAGCATCGGGGTCAGGCTGATCCGCCCGGGCTTCGGGATTCTGCCGGCGAGGATGCGGGCGAGGAAGGCTTCGGCGGCGGGACCTTCGATGCTGTATTTGGCGAAGTTGGAGATCTCGATCAGGCCCGCCGCCTCGCGCACGGCCCGGCATTCCCGTGCCACGTGGGGGTGGGCGTTGGAGCGGCCGAAGGTGACGTCCTCGACGGGCTCGGTGCCTTCGGGCGCGAACCAGAGGGCGTGCTCCTGGCCGTAGGATACACCCATGACGGCGTTCTCGGCGACGAGCTCGGGGTAGATCGGCGTGGTCTTCAGTGGCCTCGCTGCCGGTAGCTCCTCGTTCGGGAAGGTGATGCGAAACCGCCTACTGTAGTTCTCGCGGACCTTGGCGTTGGTGTAGCCCTTGCTGGCCCAAGGGCCGTAGCGGGCGACGTCCATGGCCCAGACATCGAAGCCGGGATCGCCCTCGGTCATCCAGTTGGCGAGTGCGAGGCCGACGCCGCCGCCCTGGCTGAAGCCGGCCATCACCGCACAGGCGCACCAGTAGCCGGGCAGGCCGCGGACCGGACCGACCAGCGGGTTGCCGTCCGGGGCGAAGGTGAAGGGGCCGTTGATGACCCGCTTGATGCCCGCTCTCCCAATCGCCGGAAAATGCTCGAAGCCGACCTCGAGGGAGGGGGCGATGCGGTCGAGATCCTCGGGCAAGAGCTGGGTCGAGAAGTCCCAAGGCGTGGTGTTCTCGGACCAGGGCACGCCCGCCCGCTCGTAGGTGCCGAGCAGCATCCCGCCCCTCTCCTGCCGGAGATAAATCTCGGCCTCGAAGTCGATGGCGTGCAGGAGTTCCTTCTCCGAGGCCAGCACCTCGGGCATGTCCTCGGTGATCAGGTACTGGTGCTCCATGGCGAGGACGGGAAGCTCGAGGCCGACCATGCGGCCGACCTCGCGGGCCCAGAGCCCGCCGGCATTGACGACGTGCTCGGTGTGGATGGTGCCCTTTTCGGTGACCACGTCCCAGCTGGCGTCGGGGCGCTGGTGGAGCTCGATCACGCGGTTCTGCAGGACGACCTCGGCGCCCTTCAGCCGGGCCGCCTTCACGTAGGCGTGGGTGACGCCGTAGGGGTCGACATGGCCCTCGATGGGGTCGAAGAGGGCGCC
>SLRI01000416.1 GCA_007131045.1 Rhodospirillales bacterium | reverse complement strand
TTGTAGTCGCCGTATTCGGCGGTGTTGGAGATCGAGTAGCGCATGTTGGCGAGGCCGCCCTCGTAGATGAGGTCGACGATCAGCTTCACCTCGTGGACGGTTTCGAAATAGGCCATTTCCGGGGAGTAGCCGGCCTCGGTGAGGGTTTCGAAGCCGGCCTGGATGAGGGCGCACAAGCCCCCGCAGAGGACGACCTGTTCGCCGAAGAGGTCGGTCTCGACTTCCTCCTTGAACGAGGTCTCGATGATGCCGGCGCGGCCGCCGCCGATGGCGGCACCGTAGGAGAGGCCGATGTCGTGGGCGCCGCCGGTGGCGTCCTGGTGGATGGCGAGGAGCGAGGGGACGCCGGCGCCCTTGGTGTATTCCGCACGGACCAGGTGGCCGGGGCCCTTGGGCGCGATCATCAGGACGTCGAGGTCGGGGCGGGGCTCGATCAGGTTGAAGTGGATGTTGAAGCCGTGGGCGAACATGAGGGCGGCGCCCTCTTTCATGTTGTCCCGGAGTTCATTCTTGTAGAGGTCGGCCTGGAGCTCGTCGGGGACGAGGACCATGACGATGTCAGCCCATTTGGCGGCCTCGGTCGCGGTCATGCAGGTGAAGCCGGCGCGCTCGGCCTTGGCCCGGCTGGCGCTGCCTTCCTTGAGGCCGACCACGACGTCGGAAACGCCGCTGTCCTTCATGTTGTTGGAGTGGCCGAAGCCCTGGCTGCCGTAGCCGATCACCGCGACCTTCTTGGACTTGACCAGGTTGAGGTCGGCGTCGGCATCGTAATAGACGCGCATGGGTGTCCCCCTTCGTTGCTAGGCTCTCTGATTCTCGGACAGGCTCTCAGGGCTCGGGCGCTTGCTCGCGCTCCTTGAGCAGCAGGCGGCCGCGGCTGATGGCGACCACACCGGCGCGGCTGACCTCGACCGGCTCCAGGAGATGGATGAAGCTGTCGATCTCCTCCGAGGTGCCGGTCATCTCGAAGACGAAGCTCTCGGGCGTGCTGTCGACCAGCCGCGCATGCATGAAATCGGCGATACGGAGCGCCGCCACCAGCCGCTCGCGGTCGCCGATCACCTTGACCAGCGACAGCTCGCGCTCGATGTGCGGGCCTTCGACGGTGAGGTCCTGAACGCTGTGCACGGGCACCAGCTTGGCCAGGAGATTCTTGATCTGCTCGATCACCAGGGGCGTGCCGGTGGTGACGATGTTGATGCGCGAGAGGGCGCGGGCCGCATCGATCTCGGCCACGGTCAGGCTGTCGATGTTGTAGCCGCGGCCGGAGAAGAGGCCGATGACGCGGGCGAGCACGCCCGGCTCGTTGTCGACCAGGACGACGATGGTGTGGCGCTCCTCGGCGGCCTGCTCGGCGTCGGAGAAGAGGGCTTGGCTCGATTGCGGGACGGGTTGGGCCATGGCTCGGACAGTCGTTGAAGGGCATGAAGGCGCCGGGCCGCGGCTGCGGCACCGGCGCAAAAGGAATTGGCGAAGCTTCGGGCTCGGGCCCGCGGCAGAACGCCTAGACGAGGACCATGCCCTCCTCGGAGATCGCCTCGTGCGGCCCGTCCTCTTCCGGGCTGAGCTTGATCTCGTTGTGCGCCGCACCGCCCGGGATCATCGGGTAGACGTTCTCGGTCCGATCGACGACCATGTCGACGATCACGGTCTTCTCGACCTTGATCATCTCCTTGATGACGTCGTCGACCTCGGACGGCTTGGTCGCGCGCAGGCCCACGGCACCGAAGGCCTCGGCCAGCTTCACGAAGTCGGGCAGGCTGTCCATGTAGCTTTCGGCGTGGCGGTTGCCGTGGAAGAAGTCCTGCCACTGGCGGACCATGCCCATGTAGCTGTTGTTGAGGATGAACGACTTCACCGGCAGCCGGTACTGGATGCAGGTCGACATCTCCTGCATGTTCATCAGCCAGGAGGCCTCGCCGGCGATGTCGATCACCAGGGCCTCGGGATGGGCCACCTGCACCCCCATGGCGGCGGGAAAGCCGTAGCCCATGGTGCCGAGGCCACCCGAGGTCATCCAGTGCATCGGCTTGTCGAAGTGAAAGTGCTGGGCCGCCCACATCTGGTGCTGGCCGACCTCCGTCGTGATGTAGACATCGCGCTCGCGGGTCAGCTCGTAGAGCCGCTGGATCGCGTATTGCGGCTTGATGACGTCCTTGCCCTGCCTGAAGCGCAGGCTCTTCTTGGTCTGCCATTCCTGGATCTGGCCCCACCAGGACTTGGTCCGGCCGGTCGCCACCGTGTTGCCGCGGCGGCGCCAGGCGGCGAGCAGGGCTTCGAGCGTGCGCTCGGCGTCGCCGATCACCGGCACGTCGACCGCCACGTTCTTGTTGATCGAGGAGGGGTCGATGTCGACGTGGATCTTCTTGCTCTGGGGCGAGAAGCCGTCGAGCCGGCCGGTCACCCGGTCGTCGAACCGGGCGCCGATATTGATCATCACGTCGCAGTCGTGCATCGCCATGTTGGCTTCGTAGGTGCCGTGCATGCCGAGCATGCCGATGAACTGCGCGTCCGAGGCCGGATAGGCGCCGAGGCCCATCAGAGTGAGCGTGATCGGGTAGCCGGTCTCGCGGACCAATTCGGTGAGGATGGCGCAGGCCTTGGGGCCGGCGTTGATGACCCCGCCGCCGACATAGAAGATCGGCCGCTCGGCCCGGGCCATGAGGTCCACGGCCTCCTCGATCCGCCGCATCTCGGGCTCGCGCGGCGGGTGGTAGGTCCGGTGCCGCACGGCGTCCTTCGCCAGGTAGGGCGCCGGCTTCATCAGGATGTCCTTGGGCAGGTCGACGACCACCGGGCCGGGCCGGCCGCTCCGGGCGACGTGGAACGCCTCGTGGATCGAGCGTGCCAGGTTGGCCGGGTCCGTCACCAGATAGTTGTGCTTGGTGCAGGGCCGGGTGATGCCGACCGTGTCCGCTTCCTGGAAGGCGTCGTTGCCGATCATGTGGGTCGGCACCTGGCCGGTCAGGCAGACGACGGGCACGCTGTCCATGAGCGCGTCGGTCAGCCCGGTGACGGTATTGGTGGCGCCGGGGCCGGAGGTGACCAGCACGCAGCCGACCTTGCCGGTCGAGCGCGCATAGCCCTCGGCGGCGTGCACCGCGGCCTGCTCGTGGCGGACCAGAATGTGACGGATCCGGTCCTGCTGGAAGATGGCGTCGTAGATCGGCAGAACGGCGCCGCCCGGATAGCCGAAGATCACCTCTACGCCCTGCTCGACCAAAGCCTGGAGTACGACCTGCGAGCCGGTCATCGTCGGTGTCTCGACGGCGGTCGGCGCGGCTGTCGCTGCGGTCATGGCACAAGCTCCGGTTGGGTGAAGAGGCGTCGGTTCTATCGGAAGTTTTTGGCGATACAAAAGGGCCCGTTGCCTCGCCGGCAAAAGGCTCGTCAAGCTACTCGCCGCCATGAAGGAAATCAACCACGTGTGTGGCGCGGCGGTTCCTCGTCCAGCCGCACGAGCAGCGTCCGCGCCCATTCGCCGGCATTCTCATGCCCGACGACTTCGGCCTGCGGCGACAGCGCCGCGCCGAGCTGGCCCTTGAAGAACGTGCGCTGTCGCTTGGCGTAGCGGCGGATCTTGAGCACCGTGGCGCGCATCGCGGCATCGAGATCGCACTTGCCGTCGAGATGGGCGCCGAACTCGGCCACGCCGTCGGCCTTGACGAGCGGGGTCGTGCCCGATCCCGGACCGGCTCGAAAGGCGCGCAGCTCGTCGAGGAGACCGGCGTCCAGCATCGCCTCGAGGCGGTAGGATATCCGCGGATCGACCAGCTCGGCCGACGGCAGGAGGGCGATGCCGACCACCGGCTCGGGCAAGCGCGGCCGCCGCCGCCGATCGGCCTGCCAGGCGCTGAGCGGCCGGTCGGTGGCCAGCACCACCTCGAGGCCACGGAGGATACGCTGCCGGTCGCCGGGCTCGAGCCGCCGGGCGAGGTCCGGGTCGAGCCGGGCGAGCTTCTCGTGCAGGGCGGGGGTCGCCTCGGGCGAGGCGCGCAGCTCGTCGCGCAGGCACGGCGGGATGTCGGGCATCGGCGGCAGCCCCTCGAGCAACGCCTTGAAATAGAGCCCGGTGCCGCCGGTGACGATGGCCAGCCGCCCGGCGGCCGCACAGCGGTCGAGCTCGCGCTCGAGCAGGGCCAGCCAAGCCGCGACCGTGGCCGGCTGGTGGGCGTCGAGGATGCCGTAGAGGCGATGCTCGGCGCGGGCGAGATCGGCCGGGCCCGGCCGCGCGGTCAGGATCGGCAGGTCGCGGTAGAGCTGGACGGAATCGGCGTTGAGGACGACCCCGCCGGTCGCTTCGGCCAGCGCCAGGGCCAGCGCCGACTTGCCGCTGGCCGTGCTGCCGCCTATCAGAACCGTGCCGCCGCTCAAACGCCCCCTCGCCTCCCTTCCTTCCCAGCCGCAGCCGCGCCGGATCGCCGATGACCCATTGCCTCGTTCTCGTCGCCTGTCAGACCAAGGCCCCGATCGAGGCGGCATTGGTCGAACGGCTGGCACGGAAGCACGGCGGACGGCCACGTTGGCTCGCCCCCGAAGCTGCCGTCGAGATCATGCTGGATGCAGCGCCCTTGCGCGAGCGGATCACGGCCGAGCTCGCCGGCGAGCCCGTCGACTGGGCGCTGATCCCGGCTTCGGGCCGCAAGAAGCAGCTGCTGATCTCCGACATGGACAGCACGATCATCGACATCGAGTGTATCGACGAGCTGGCCGACATGGTCGGCATCAAGACCGAGGTGGCGGCGATCACCCGGCGGGCGATGAACGGCGAGCTCGACTTCGAGGCGGCGCTCCAAGCCCGGGTGGCGCTCCTGGCGGGCGTGCCGGAGACCGCGATCGGCGAGATCTGCGCCAGCCGGCTGCAGCTCAACCCGGGGGCGCGAACGCTGGTGCGCACGATGCGGGCGAATCGCTGCCTGACCATCCTGGTCTCCGGCGGCTTTACCGCGTTTACCGCCTATGTGGCCGAGCTCGCCGGCTTCGAGCGCCACCAGGGCAACCGGCTGGAGATCGAGGACGGCAGGCTGACCGGCCGCGTCCTGCCGCCGATCCTGGGTGCCGAGGCCAAGCTCGCGAGCCTCGAGGCTGCGGCCGCCGAGCGCGGCCTCGGGCTCGGCGATTGCCTGGCGGTGGGCGACGGCGCCAATGACCGCAAGATGCTGGAGGCCGCCGGCCTCGCGGTGGCGTTCCGGCCGCACGCGGTGCTGCGCCGAGCGGCCGACCTCACGCTCGACCATGCCGGGCTCGCCGGCGCCCTCTATCTGCAGGGCTATGCGGCGGCCGACCTGCACCACTGACCCGCCAAACGACGAACGGCCGGCGCGTTGCCGCACCGGCCGTCGATGATCGTCCTCGAGAGCAATAGGCTCAGGTGGTCAGCCGAAGTGCCACGAAGCGCCGATCACCCTGCCGATCGATCAGTATCAGAATGGCGCTCCGGCCCTCGGACTTGGCCGCGTTGACCTGGGCCAGGACCTCCGGCGGCGAACCGACCTCGGTCTGGTTGGCCTCGATGATGAGGTCGCCGGCGCGGAGCGCCTGGTCCTCGGCCGGGCTGTCGGGCTCGACATCGAGGATCACCACGCCGTTGGCGTCCGGCGGCAGGTCGAACCGGTTGCGCAACTCGTCGGTCAGCGTATCGACGGTCAGCCCGAGCGATTCGATCTCCAGGGCCGAGCTCACCGTCTCCGGCGGGGTCTCGCCCATCTGCGCCAGCGTCGTCTCGTCGGGCAACTCGCCCAGCGTGACCTCTACCGTCCGCTGGTCGCCACGGCGCCACAACAGCACCTCGACCTCGCGACCGACCGACGTCTCGGCGACGATCCGCGGCAGCGAGCGCATCTGGGTGATTTCCTGGCCGTTGAACTCCAGGATCACGTCACCGGCCTCGATGCCCGCCCCTTCGGCGGGCCCCGTCGGGGTGACGCTGGCGACCAGCGCGCCGCGCACCTCGGCCAGCCCGAGGCTCTCGGCGACCTCGTCGGTGACCGCCTGGATCCGCACCCCGAGCCAACCGCGGGCCACGCGGCCCTCGGCCTGCAGGCTGTCGATCACCCGCTTGGCGAGATTGGAGGGGATGGCGAAGCCGATGCCCACATTGCCGCCCGACGGCGAGAAGATCGCGGTGTTCACGCCGAACACCTGTCCGTCGAGGGTGAAGCTCGGGCCACCGGAGTTGCCGCGGTTGATGGCGGCGTCGACCTGGAAGAAATCGTCGTAGGGTCCGGCCCGGATATCGCGGCCGCGAGCCGAGATGATCCCGGCCGTCACCGAGGTGCCGAGGCCGAACGGGTTGCCGATGGCGACCATCCACTCGCCGACGCGAACAGCGTCGCTGTCCGCCCACTCGACGAACGGGAACGGATCGTCGCGCTCGATCTTGAGAAGGGCCAGGTCGGTCTGCGGGTCGCGGCCGATCAGCTCGGCCTCGTAGTCCGAGCCGTCGGCGAACTGCACGGTGATCTGGTCCGCCTCGGCGATCACGTGGTTGTTCGTGACGACGAAGCCATCGGGATTGATGACGAAGCCCGAGCCGAGCGAGGCGCCGCGGCGCGGCCCTCGCGGCTGCTGCTGCGGCTGGTCGCGCTCGAAGAAGTCACGAAAGAACTCCTCGAACGGCGAGCCGGGCGGGAATTGCGGCAGTGGCACGTCTTCGCGTTGCCGCGGCGCCTGCTCGCGCGTGGTCGAGATGTTGACGACGGCGGGGCCTACCCTCTCGACCAGATCGGCGAAGCCCTCGACCGGCACCACCTGGGCATCGGCCGACGGGATGGCCGGCCCCATCGCGACGAGCGCGGAAAGTGTCAGCACCGCCAATCCCCTCATCAGGGACCCACGGTTCGTCGGCACCCGACCGAAGTCGAAACCCCGACCGAAGCCGAATCTATGTGTCATTCAGAACTCCCAGGCCCGGCCGGCGCGGCCGGGCGATTGCAACTTGGTCTCGTGTCGCCGATCGGAACCTGGCGGCGGCCCCGGGCCCGCCCCTTCGTCACACCTTCGGCTTGCTGCGGCTGATGTAGGCGCTCGATCCCTGGGCGCCAATAGGCTCAACCGCGGATCAACCATACGACGAACACGCCGATCCCGGCAAAGATCAGGCCGCCGGTGCGGAGCACGCTCGAATCGAGCACCAGCGCGCGCGCGGCGGCCTGCTTCATGCCGTTCGGGAAGAGCGCCCAGAGAACCCCCTCCAAAACGAGCACCAGGGCTGCAGCGGTGAGCAGATCCTGCATCAGCCGCTAGCAGCCCCGGGCTCTGCCGGCCCGTTCGGGCGAGGCAGTCGACATCGTTCCGGCTCGTGGCCCGTTACTCGGCCCTTACCGGCTGCTCGTCCTCTTCGACGAGACCGGCCAAGCCTTCGACGTCACCCAACTCTTCCATCACATCGGCCAAGCTCGGCGCCGCTGCGGCAGGCTCGCCCGCGACCTCGATCGCGATGTCGCCCGCCGAGTGGAAGAAGCGGAAGAAGTCGCTGTCGGGCGACAGCACGAAGCTCGTCGCCTCGTCGGCGAGCGAGTTGCGGTACGCCTGCATCGACCGGTAGAAGCCGAAGAACGCCGGATCCTGGCCGAACGCCTCGGCGAAGGTGGCAATGGCGATGGCGTCGCCACGGCCCCGGATCTGCTCGGCCTCCTGGCCCGCCTCGGCGATCAGCACGCGCCGCTCGCGATCGGCCCGGGCCCTGATCCGCTGGGCGATTTCCTCACCCTGCGCCCTGAGCTCGCGCGCCTCGCGCTCACGTTCGGTCTGCATCCGCAGGAAGATGGCTTCCTGGTTCTCGGTCGGCAGGTCGGCGCGCTTGATCCGCACGTCGATGACCTCGACGCCGAACTGCCGAAGCGCCGTGTTGGCCTCCTCGGCGATCCGCCGCATCAGCCGGGAGCGCTCCTCGGACAGGATGGTGAACAGCGAGACCTCACCGAGCACGCTACGCAAGGCCGAGAAGGTGATCGGCTCCAACCGGCCGCGGAACGCGACCTCGGCACCGACCGACTGCCTGAACCGCAGCGGATCGGTGATCCGATACCGGGCGAAGGCGTCGACCACGAGCCGGCGCTGGTCACCGAGGACGAGTTCCACCGCACCCGCATCGTAGTCGAGCACACGGCGTTCGAAGAACTCCACCTGCTGGACGAACGGCAGCTTGATGCTGAGCCCCGGCTCATCGACGACCCTGACCGGGTTACCGAACTGGAGAACCAGCGCCTGCTGTGTCTGATGGACCGTGAACAGCGCGTTGAACAAGAGGAAGACGGTGGCCGCGACGACGACGCCGAGGCCGATCAGGATACGTTGACTCATTGGGTCGCTCCATCTTGCCTGGCGCCGAAGCCGCGCTCGATCGGCTGCAGGTCGCGGGTCGCATCGGCCGCGGCATCACGCTCGCGCGCCCGCCGCTCGAGGTCGGGCAGCGGCAGATAAGGAATGACGCCGTTGGCGCCGCCCTGGCCGTTGCTGTCGATGATCACCTTGTTGGTGCCACCGAGCACCTGCTCCATCGTCTCGAGATAGATGCGCTGGATGGTGACGTCCTTGGCCGCCGAGTAGGCGGTCAGAACCTGGGTGAAGCGATCGCCCTCACCACGGGCGCGGGCGACGACCTCCTGCTCGTAGGCTTGCGCCTCCTGGAGAAGCCGCTCGGCCTCGCCGCGGGCGCGGGGCAGAATGTCGTTGGCGAAGGCTTCCGCCTGGTTCTGCAACCGCTCGCGGTCGGCCTGGGCACGCTGCACGTCGCGGAAGGCGTCGATGACCTCCGGCGGCGGATCCGACTTCTGCAGCTGGACCTCCTCGATGGTGATGCCCGAGCCGTACTCGTTCATCAACAGCTGCAGCTCTTCACGCACCCGCTGCTCGATCGCGCGGCGGCCTTCCGTGGTGGCGTCGATGATCGGGGTCTGGCCGATCACCTCGCGCATCACGCTTTCCGCCGCGACCGTGACCGTGTTCTCGGGGTCACGGATGTTGAACAGGTACTCGGCGGCGTTGTTGATCCGCCAGAGCACGACGTAGTTGATGTCGATGATGTTCTCGTCACCGGTCAGCATCAGCGCCTCTTCGGGCAGTTGCCGGGCCGGCCCGGTGCCCTGGCCGCTCCTGAAGCCGACCTCGATCCGGTTGACGCGGGTGACCTGCGGGGTCAGCACCGATTCGATCGGTGCGGGCAGGTGGTAGTTCAGGCCCGGGGTGGTCAGCCGGTCGAGCGCGCCGAAACGCAGGACCACTCCCTGCTCTTCCGGCAGCACGCGATAGAAGCCGCTCGCCAGCCAGAGGCCGACCAGCACCAGCCCGACGATGCCGACCGCCTTGATCGACACGCCGCCACCGCCGCCGCCACCGCCGCTGCCGCCGAACAGGCCCTTGATCTTCTCCTGTGACTTGCGGATGAGTTCCTCGAGATCGGGGGGTTGCTGGCCGCCGCCGCCGCCACTGCCGCTGGGGCGATTACCCCAAGGACCCTGGCCGCCGCCACCCTGCCATCCACCGCCGCCTTGACTGTTCCAGGGCATACTCGTGCCACCTCGCCATTCGTCGTGGGTTTTTCGGGATTGGATCGGCCACGCGCTTGCCTGTGACCGATCGCTTTGCGTCGCTAATCGTGGTTACTATATCGGGCAGTGCAGAGCGGGGATCAACCATGAACGAACCGACGGTCGAAGCAATTCGCCGAGTCTTGAACGAAATTCGCCATCCGGACGATGGAAAAAGCGTCATAGAACGCGGAATGGTGAGCGGCATCGTCGTCAAGGGCAAGAATGTCGGATTCGCCCTCGAAGTGCCGGCGGCCGACGCCCAGCGACTGGAAAAGCTGCGCCGGGCCTGCGAGGACGCGGTCAGGGCGATGGAAGGCGTCAGCTCGTGCACCGTGGTGCTGACCGCCGAGCGCGGCCCGCCGCCCGATCTCCAGTCGAAGCCGGCAGCCCAGGCGCCGGCCCGGCCCGAGGTGCCGGGCATCAAGGCGATCATCGCCGTGGCCTCGGGCAAGGGCGGCGTCGGCAAGTCGACCACCGCCATCAATCTCGCCTGCGGGCTCCGCGCCCTCGGGCTGAAGACCGGCATTCTCGATGCCGACATCTACGGCCCCTCCTTGCCGCGCATGGCCGGGCTCTCCGGCCGGCCGACCACCGCCGACGGCAAGAAGATGCAGCCGCTCGAGGTCGCAGGCGTCAAGGTCATGTCGATGGGCTTCCTCGTCGAGGAGGAAACGCCGATGATCTGGCGGGGGCCGATGGTGCAGAGCGCCCTGACCCAGATGCTGAACGACGTCGCCTGGGGCGAGCTCGACGTACTCGTCGTCGACATGCCGCCCGGCACCGGCGACGCGCAGCTCACCATGGCGCAGAAGGTGCCCCTGGCCGGTGCCGTGATCGTCTCGACGCCGCAGGACATCGCGCTTCTGGATGCCCGGAAGGCGATCAACATGTTCCGCCGGGTCGACGTGCCGATCATGGGCATCGTCGAGAACATGAGCTACTTCGCCTGCCCGAATTGCGGCCACCGGACGGAAATCTTCGCGCATGGCGGCGCCAAGGCCTGCGCGGACACCTACAATGTCGACTTTCTCGCCGAGATCCCGCTCGACATCGCGATCCGCGAGACCTCGGACGGCGGCCAGCCGATCGTCGTGAGCCGGCCGGACACGACCCAGGCCGCCGCCTACATGGATCTCGCCCGGACCATCCGCGACAAGCTGCGCGGGCCGAGTGCTGCCAAGCCGTTTCCCAAGATCGTCTACGCGTAAGGCGCGGCAGCGCGAAAAACACCGCGGCAGGCTTGCCTCTGCCGAGAAACAGCGCCATTTATGTTGCGTTGCAGCATTCGCAACGCCCAGATGGACCTGCGGCTCATGACAGATCTTTCAAGCCCGGCACCCGTCGTCCGCCCGTCCCTGCCCGCGGGCCGGTTTCGTCGTCTCAGAGCGGCGGACAAGCGGCATTTGCGGGCGCATCTTCTGCGCCTGCACCCGGACGATGTCCGCCATCGCTTCATGGGCGCCATGCCGCGGCGGCTGATCGACCGCTATGTGCGCGGGCTGGATTGGCAGCGCGCGGTGCTCGTCGGCTGCTTCATCGGCCGTTCGCTGCGCGGGGTCTGCGAGCTCCATCCCATCGTCGGCAACCGCGCCGAGATCGCCATCAGCGTCGAGCGACGTTTTCAGGGCCGCGGCATCGGCCAGGCGCTGCTCGGTCGCATCCTCGTTCTCGCCCGCAACCGCGGCCTCACCGCGCTCGAGCTTCGCTGCATGATCGATAACCAGCGGATTCGCCGCCTGGTCGGCAAGTTCGACGGCAAGACGTCCTTCGAATCCATGGAAGCCTCGACAACCATCCAGTCGCTGCCACCGACGGCGGCCACCTACGGCACCGAGATAGCCGAGCAGGCGGGCACGATCGGGGCCACCCTGTTCCGCTTCTGGCTCGGCCGGGCGCAACGCAACTGGGCCGGCCGCTGCTGGTCGACCCCGGATCTGTTCCACCAGCCGCAGGCCAGGGACGAGCCCACGACCCCGGCAGCGTGAGCGATCGACAGAGCATCCGGCCACCGCTCAGGCGGCGATCGGCAGCGAGCCGAAACGGCCGGGCTCGAGCAGTTGCGGCCCGATCGCCTCGATACGCTCGATCCCGCACAGCCCCATCGCCCGGTCGAGCTCGCCACGCAACAGCTCGAGAACGTGCGCAACGCCCGCCTCGCCCGCGACCGCCAGACCCCAGAGCTGCGGCCGGCCGATCAGGCAGCAGGTGGCACCGAGCGCCAGCGCCTTGAGCACGTCGCCGCCGCGCCTGATCCCGCCGTCGAGCAGCACCGGAATGCGGCCCTCGACCGCCGCTGCGACGTGCGGCAGGGCGTTGAGCGAGGCCACCGCCCCGTCCAGCTGCCGGCCGCCGTGGTTGGAGACGATCAGCCCGTCGACTCCTGCGGCCAGGGCGCGCCGCGCCTCTTCTGTATGCAGCACCCCCTTGAGCAGCAAGGGCCCTTGCCAGAGGCCGCGCAGCCACTCGACGTCGCGCCAGCTCATCCCCGGATCGAGGATCGAGCCCATCTTGCCGGCGAGCGTGGCAATGTCAGAAGGCTGGCCGGGGCGGACGTAGTTGCCGAAGGTGAGCCCCCGGAGGCTGCCCTTCATCCGCCACAGCCAGCCGAGCCGGGTCGCCATGGCAGCCAGCTGCAGCGGCCCCAGCCGGGGCGGAATCTGAAAGCCGTTGACGGTATCGCGCTCGCGCTTGCCGAGCAGCTGGTTGTCGATGGTCAGCACCAGCGCCGCATAGCCCGCGGCCTGGGCGCGCCGGGTCAGCTCCTCGGTGAAGCCACGGTCCTTGTAGACGAAAACCTGCATCCAGCGTGGCGCCACACCGGTGGCGGCGAGCTCCTCGAGCGTGCAGACCGAGCCGTGGCTGAGGCAGTAGGCGGTGCCGGCCGCCGCCGCCGCCCGCGCCGAACAGCGCTCGCCGTCGGGCCAGAAGAGGCCGGCGAGGCCGGTCGGGCCGATCACCACCGGCAGCGACAGCCGCTGGCCGAAGAGCTCGACCGAGAGATCGCGCTCGGCCGCACCGTCGAGCGGCCGCGGCCAGAGCCGGAGATCGTCGAACGCGGTCTCGTTGGCTCTGAGCGTCACCTCGTCCTCGGCCCCGCCATCGGCGAAGTCGAACACCGCCCGCGGCAGCGTTCGCCGGGCCGAGAGCCGCATCCGGTCGACATTGAATCCCGCGGACCGCCAAGCCATCGTGCTCCCCCTGATGCCGTGTTCAGGCCTATGCTCGACCATTCGGGCCCTTCTCGGCAAGCCGGCTTTTGCAGCGACCGGCCGGCACCTATCTCTGATCGTGGGACGCCGACACCGGGAGGAGCCGATGAGCGCCTCGCGCTATCGCGAGAAACGTGACTTCAGCCGCACGCCGGAGCCGGCCGAGGACGGCGCCACCGGCGGCAGCGAGCGGCCGATCTTCGTGATCCAGCAGCACGACGCGACGCGGCTGCACTTCGACTTCCGGCTCGAGGTCGAGGGTGTGCTGAAATCCTGGGCGCTGCCCAAGGGGCCGTCCACCGACCCGCGCGAGAAGCGGCTCATGACGCCGACCGAGGACCACCCGCTGGCCTATGCCGATTTCGAAGGCGTGATCCCCGAGGGCGAATACGGCGCCGGCACCGTGCTGGTCTGGGACCAGGGCCCCTACGAGGTCATCGCCGGCGACGACGAGGAGGCGACGCCCGACGCCGCGGCCGCTTTGCGCCGCGGCAAGCTCACCGTTCGCCTGTTCGGCGAGAAGCTCGAGGGCGGCTGGGCACTGGTGCGCATGGGCGACGCGCCGGATGCCGACTGGCTCTTGATCAAGATGCGCGACGATGCGGCGGATGCCCGGCGCAACCCGGTCTCGACCGAGCCGCGCTCGGTGCTCTCCGGCCGCACCCTCGACGAGATCAGGGCAGCTGCGGACGACGCGTCGTGACCGAGATCGAGCTCGACGGCGAGCCCATCGCCCTCTCCAACCTCGACAAGCCGCTGTTCGGAGACGACGGCCCGACCAAGGGCGATCTCGTCGACTATTATCGGCGGATCGCCGAGGTCGCCCTGCCGCACTGGCGCGGCCGGCCGCTGACCATGCAGCGCTTTCCCGACGGGATCGAGGCCGAGGGCTTCTTCCAGAAGGACCGGCCGAAGCATTTTCCGGACTGGATCGCGCATCGCAGCCTGGCCAAGCAGGGCGGCAGCGTCGATCACGTGCTGGTCGAGAATGCCGCGACCGCGGTCTATCTCGCCAACCAGGGCTGCATCACGCTGCATCTCGGGCTCTCCCGCGTCGACCGGATCGAATCGCCCGACCGGCTGGTCTTCGATCTCGACCCCTCGACCGACGACTTCGCCGCCGTCCAGGAGGCGGCCCGGCAGCTGAAGAAGCTGCTCGATGAACTCGAGCTCGCCTCCTTCGTGCAAACCACGGGCTCGCGCGGGCTGCACGTCGTGGTGCCGCTCGACCGCTCGGCCGATTTCGAGGCGGTGCGCGAGGTGGCCCGCCGTATCGCCGCCGAAACGGCAGGGCGCGATCCGGAGCGGCTGACGGTCGAGCCGCGCAAGGCGGCGCGCCGGGGCCGCGTCTTCCTCGACTACCTGCGCAACGCCGAGGGCCAGACGGCGGTGGCGCCCTACAGCGTCCGGGCGAAGCCGAAAGCCCCGGTGGCGACCCCGCTCGACTGGGACGAGGCGCTGGACAAGGGCCTGCGCCCCGACGGCTACTCCATCCGCAACATCTTCAAGCGGCTGGGCCAGAAGGCCGATCCGTGGCGCGACATCGACAAAGCAGCGACCAGCCTCGCCGAGGCCGAGAAACGACTGGCAGCGTCGGAACACCAGGGCGATCACGGCTGACGGCGCTTCCGCCGGCGGCCCGCCGCGCCGGTTTCAGTGGCCGTGCGCCGGCGCTCCGTAGCGGTGGACGTGGTAGGGCTCGCGGGCGAGGCCGGGGCAAAAGGAATCGACCACCTTCGCCAGGTGCCCGCAGAGCACCCGGCGCTCGCGATTGGCGGCCTCTAGGCGCTCGCGCGCGGCCTCGACCTCGCGCGCCAGCGAGGCCAGCGTCACCTCGACCAGCTTGCCCGCCCGAACCTTGAAGGCGCCGCCGACCATGACCGAGTGCACCGAGCTGCCGTCCTCGGTCTGCACCAGCTGGTTGGTCGGGTCGTTGAAGGGGATCCAGTTGATCGAATCGAGCTCGAGAAAGACGATGTCGGCCTTGTAGCCGGGGGCGATCCTGCCGAGGTTCTTCATGCCGAGTGCGCGGGCGCTGCCCTCGGTCGCGGCCTCGACGATCTCCGCGGTCGACAGCCAGAGGCTGGTGTCCGGGCCGCGGACATGGCTGACATAGAGGGCGGTGCGCATCGCCTCGTACATGTTCTGGTTGTCGGCGCAGTTGGCGCCGTCGGTGCCGATCCCGAGATTGACGCCGCTCTCCAGCATCCGCCGCGCATCGGCGATGCCGCTGCCGAGCAGCGCGTTGCTGCCGGGGTTGTGCGAGACCGAGGCGTCATGGCCGGCCAGGCGCCGCATGTCCTCGTCGTCGAGCCAGACCCCGTGCGCCACGGTGAAGTCCGGCCCGACCAGGCCCAGATCGTCCATGTGCTGCAGCAGCGTCTTGCCGTAGAGCTTGCGGCCCGCGACCGCCTGCACCTTGCTCTCGGCGACGTGGCTGTGCAGCCCCACCCCGTGCGCCCGGGCGAGGTCGCGACAACCGACCAGAAAGGCCTCGCTGCAATGGTGCGGGATGGTCGGGGCGACCGCAGGGCGGACCTGCTCCGGATCGATCTCCCAGTCCTCTAGGATGGCCCGGATCCGCGCCAGCGTCGTCTCGGCCGGGGCCAGGCGCATCGCCGGGATCTCGTCCTGCAGATGCCGCGGCAGGGCGTCGAAGAGGCCGGGAATGGCATCGTAGAAGGCGATATCGGCGACCATCGGTGCCAGGACACAGCGCATCCCGGCATCCTGGTAGGCCTTCGCCATGGCGGCCATGCCCTCGCGTGTCGGCGCCGGGAACTCGAAGGCGAGATCGTAGGCGGCGGTGCAGCCCTTGAGCAGCATCTCGGCAGCCCCGATCAGGGTCGAGAGATACTTGTCCTCGCCCTCGCGCGCGCCGCCGATCCAGGGGGCGGCGGTCAACAGCAGCTCGAGCGACCAGCGATCGCCCATGCCCTTGGCGAGATTGCCGTGGCCGTGGGTATGGCCGTTGATCAGCCCCGGATGCAGCAGCATGCCCGAGGCATCGACCGATTCGGCGGATTCCGGTGCTGCGAGGCCCGGCCGGCCGACCTCCAGGATGGTGTCGCCCTCGAGCAGGATATCCCTGAAAGGTGCGGCGTGCCCCTCGATATCCAAAAGGCGGCCGCCGCGAATGACGGTATGGGCTCGAGGCATGGCGTCGGGTCCTCCCTGGCTCGTTCAGGCCACCATCGGCCGGGCATTGCCGCTCGACCAGGGGAAAAAGCGCCGCTCGATCCAGGCAACGAGCTGAAACAGCACGATCCCCATGAACGAGAGCACGATCAGCGCCGCGAACGCCAAGGGCGCCCGGAAGAAGGCGGTCGCGGTAATGATGAAGTAGCCGAGCCCGGCATCGGCATTGACGAACTCGCCGACCACCGCACCCACCACGGCGAGCGTCACCGCCGCCTTCAGGCCCGAGAAGATCATCGGCACGGCATAGGGCAGCTTGATCCGCCAGAGCATGCGCAGCCAGGAGCCGTTATAGGAGCGGCCGATCTCGATCAGGTCCTTGGGCACGGCGAGCAGGCCCGTGGCGATGGCGATCACCAGCGGGAAGAAGGCCACGAGGAAGGTCACCACCACTCGCGGCAGCTCGTTGGTGCCCAAGAGGATGACCAGGATCGGCGCCAGGGCGACCTTCGGGATCGCCTGGGTCATCACCAGGATCGGGTAGATCGCATTGGCGAGCCGGGGCGAGGAGGTGATGGCGACGGCGAGCGGCAGGCTGACGACGACCGAGAAGAAGAAGCCGAGCATGACGGTGCGCAGCGTCACCACGGTGTGCCCGGCCAAGGTGCCGAGATTGGCTGCGGCGTCACCGAGAATGCGCGAGGGTGCCGGCAACAGGAAGACCGGGATCTCGAAGACCAGAACGGCGAGCTCCCAGGCGACGAACAGGCCGAGCAGCGAGAGCGCCGGCACGCCCGCGGACTGGGCGAGCGCACCGAGCCGGCTAGGCTGCGGCCTTGGCGCGCTCGCCGAAGATGAGGGCGCGGATGCGCTGAGCGCAGTCTTGGAAGTCACGATGGCCTTTCATGCCGAAGTGGCGATCGACCGGCAGCGGCACCTCGATCAGCTCCTGGATACGCCCCGGCCGCGGCGACATCACGACGATGCGGTCCGAGAGCATCACCGCCTCGCTGATCGAGTGGGTGACGAAGACGATGGTCTTCGGCCGCTCGCGGCGGATGCGCAGCAGCTCGAGGCTCATCTCCTCGCGGGTCAGCGCGTCGAGCGCCCCGAACGGCTCGTCCATGAGCAGGATGTCGGGATCGGGCATCAGCGCCCGGCAGATCGGTGTTGTCCCTGGCCCAGAGGAAAGTGTCCCGAACGGCGGCGAGGAAGCGCTCGACCAACTCGGAGTTCTCCTCGATCAGCGAGTCGGTCGTCACCACCGAGGCGGCATAGATGGCAAAGCCGACCTCCTCGAAGGGCAGCACGCGGATCGCCTCGCCGACGCTCTCGGCGCGATGCCGAAATCGAAAGCACCGCCTGCCAATTTGGTCACCGTGCCGCCCGAGCCTTAGCCGCGGGTGATGGTGATGTCGATGCCGTGCTCCTCGAAGATGCCCTTCGACCAGGCCGCCGTAATACATCGCGTGCTCGCCCGAGGGGATTTAATCGGTCTGGAAGCTGACCGGTGTCAGATCCTGGGCCAGGGCGCCGCCGCTCACCAGCAAGGCGAGCATGAGCACCCCCACTGCGGTGCGGCGTCGCAAGGCGTTGGTACGGGTGGGGCACATCGGATGTCTCCATCGCGGTTCTTGCGTTGCTGCGACTAGTGCAAAACTCGTGCCAGAAACCGGCCGCCCGGTTGCTGGCGAGTCCGTGACGTCACCTGGTGAACAGCGA